>JBAZXJ010000020.1:0-7127 GCA_041659865.1 Candidatus Margulisiibacteriota bacterium
ATGCCTATTCTGCCCTGCTAGACAATATCGAAGTGATCTTGATGGATGGCAAGGAAGGTGAAAGCTCGAAAATATCCGAACTGAGCACCAAGTTTATCGGCAAGGTTTTGGAGTCGAGTAAAGAATGCCTGGATAAAGTATACGAATATGTAAGTGCCAAGAACGATGAGGTCTATGCTCAAATGATGGAAGCCGCCAGGCGAAGATCGCGGCGCGGCGGGTTTTTCCGCAGGCTGATCGACAAGCTTACTGGTGCCGATAAAGCCAGGCTAGCCGGCATGAAACTGCAGATCGAACAATCCAAGCAGGGTATAGACCAAACGATGACCGCGCAGGTGGAGAACGTTCTTACTTTTATTACGGCCAATATACTTATAAAGCTTGGCGAACGAATGGAAAGAAAGGCAGAACAAGAGAATACAGCCTTACAGGACATTAAGCTGCCTGTAGATATTGATAAAGAAACTGTGAAGGTTTTACAGCAAATGGATAATTTCCAGGAAGTGACCGTTGACGCAGGTCAGGGGTATAAGGACTTGAATAAAGACCTGTTGGTCGCTTTGCAAATGAGATTGACTAAATTGCAGTCTATGGAAATGAATTATTTTTTCACGGTCAAAATGCTTATCTCTATTTACGATCGTGTTGCCCAGCTGGTATCGGATAAGAAAATATCCAAGACCGAAACCGGTGCGCTTGAATCCTTGCCCCAGATGAAATGGGATACCTTGAACACCATCCTTACCAAAGCGTTGGGACAGTATACAGAAATGGTTAAACAGCTCAACGCTGTAGTGACCGCCCAAAAGGAATATGAGCTGGCCAAGAAAGCTGCTAGTAAGGCGATGAGCGGTCTGATCATGGGTGCGATCGTAGGGGCTGGCATAGGCTATGCCATCGGTGGAGCATCCTCAGCCCTGGGGACGGCTATTGCCGGAGCTAAGGCAGGGGCTGCCATGGCGATGGCTGAGGTCTACAAGGAAGCAGTGAACAATTTTCAGCATTTTATCCCATCCGAAGTGGATTATTCCAACATTAAACTTCTTTTAGACCAAATGACCGAAATATCTGAAAGATCAGAAGCGCGAAACCATGAGGAAAGACAACAGGAAGAGGTTAATATTTTCGTGAAGCAGGTCGCCAAATTAATGGAGCAAGGGCAGACTCTGCAGGACCAGGCCTTGGCAATGACCGACCAGATCAACAGCGGTTTGATCAAGAGTACTTTCAAGGGCTTTGTGGCGCTTGATGACAAAGGCCTCTCCCAGATACGTAGCGATATGAGCGATCGCCTGACCACCCAAATGAAATTGATGATGGGGGTAAAGATCATCATTAATTTTCTGGAGTTCGTGGAAAGTGTGGCGGCCAAGGGGAATTACAGCGCGCAAACCGATATGGGGATCCTGGATAGTATCAAGGCTTCCGAAACTTCTAATATCATGCTGATCGCCGATTTCAAGGTGGATACCCTGACCAAAATGATGGAAGATATGAACCGTTTGGCCCAGTTGGAATTGACTGCGGAGCAATTAAGTAACGCCGCGACCCAGGCTATTACCTCTTTTGTGATCTCGACCGCGCTTTCTGCGGTTGCCAAGGGAATGCCGGATGGAAGTTTTGGTCAGGTCTTAATGAACGCGCTCTCCAGCGCCCTGCCGACCATAATCTCGGCCACCGCCAATATCGCCTATCAGAACAAGTTGATCGCAGAGATCCAGAGTTATTTGAATACGGTCCAGGATTCGCTAATCCTGCCCGAGCTGGAATCGGAAGAGCGCAGACTGGCAGAGAAAAAATTAGTGCAAACGATCGCCGAGACCAAAGATCTAAGTGAAAAACTTAGTGCCAGGATCCAGTTGGCAGAAATGCAGGCGAATAAACCTTTGAACCAGATGCAGTTCAGCAATATGACCATGTCCGCCGGTGACGGTTTTAAAACAGTAAATCCTGCAGCGATCTCTGAATTTAGTACCAAGATCAGCCAGAATTATCAGGCCATAGCGGTTGCTTATGCCCAGATCCAGACCCTGATATCTTTCAACAGCTTCATCTCAGGAGTGGTTGGCTTATCGGGAATGCATGGCGATTCCTTGTCCGCTTATGGCCAGACCGTTCAGATGCAATATCAGACCGCGACCAAGATCTTTGAGTATCGCATGACGAGCATTGATTCCGCGATCGAAGCCTCGAACCAGATGGAAGAAGCGAGACATTCGATCGAGGCTTCCAGGAGCAGTATCATGTCTGCTGTCGTCTCAGCTCTGGGCTCGATCGCTGGAGGTATGATGAAAGGTTCAGAAGGCGCCATGTTTAGCAAGTTATCAGGGCTCTTGGGTCAGGCTTTGGATATGGCCCAGGTTGCCAGGCGTGCTAATGCCGGCTTTGGCGAACTGACCAGGAATTTTACCAGTCTGCTTAATCTCAACGATTTTCCAGTAAATACAGGTGATAAAGCTGCTGATAAACGCAATCAGGCGATCCGTGATGCTATCCAGGCGGTCAATACAACGCTTGTATCCAATGTTGGCAAAGGTTATGTAGTATCCAATGAGGGAGCATACAGCCAGCTACAAGGCCGGATCTCCAATGTTTTCAACCTGCAAACCCAATTGATCGAAGCGCAGAAAGAGATCGCTGATTTTTACAGTCTGGTCGCCAGAATAGCTGGCGGAAACAGTATGGATACCAGTACTACCTGGGAAATGATGAATATGATCAATGGCTTTAAAAGAGACAATGCCATGACTATTGTCAGTGCCATGAAGAAAGTTGTCGATAAATTCGTGGAACGTTCCAATGCCATGCAGGATGCAAAAGTACAGATGATGAATACTATGGTCAGCATCGCCATGAGCCTGGTCCAGATGGGTATTGGCGGGACGACCGGCAAAGAGTCTTTAGGCAACAAGCTGCTGGAATCTCTGATTACTAGTCCTCTGGTCAGGCAGATGATCGTTGACTCGATCATGGAAAGTACGGCCAATGATAAGCCTGAAGCTAAATTGGCCGCCTCTAAATACGATAATGCCGATGTTTCGGAAGCGGAAGCGGAAGCATTATCCGCTGGATTTCCGGCAGGCTGGAGAGGGATGATGAAAGCTACTCTGGGCAGTATGCATATGCAGAGTTTGATACAGCAGTCCCGGATATTGCAGGGTATGGTCCAGATGGAGGGAGCCAAGGAGGATATCCACCAAAAATGGAAAGATCAAATGCAGGAAGCGCTGGAAGATACCTTGAAAGAGCTACTGCAAGAATTGGTCAAAGGTATGGAGGCCAAGAGCAAAGCTGAAAAGACCGGTGTAGCAGTGCCGGTAACTGATGCTGCCAGGCAGGGGGAAGCAGCGTTAGCGGTGCCGGCTACCGCTAAACCGGGAACCCCAGCTCAGCAGGGAAATCTTGAGCTGACACCTGCGGAAGAAGCGAAAGTATCGAATCCGGAAGAGAATGCTCAACTCGCTGTTGATACCGCGATGTCTTTAGCCGGCAACATCAACACCTCAATGACCGGCGCCTTGAGCATATTCAGCCATCAGCGCAGTATCGCCAGTCAGGCCTTGATCGATTCGCTGACCAAAGAAGCGACCCCTGCCCAGAAGGATACTTTGAAGACTAAGGATAAAGAAGAAAGAGAACGGCTGGAAAAGTTAGAAGCCAACCTCAAGGACTCTACCAGATTAGCCCAGTCCTTGTTCAACCAGGCAACGACCCAAGCTGCGCCTCTGAACCTGGTCTCTCTTGCCCAGGCGGTACAACTATCGGCAAATTATTATTCCTCGATCAGCGAGATGCTGCAGACCATGCTCAGAGTTAAGGGCCAGGAAGCGACTTTACAGCAGTCCGTAAAACTGGTGGAGTCGATCATTAAAGGCGCAGAAGTAATTCAGACCACGCCGATACGCAATGTAGCTGAGGCTTTTGCCATGGTAACTCTTTTACAGCATAAACAACTGGATAAGAACATCGCCGATCTCTTGGCCATCGCCAGGCAGAGCACTGATCCTGATATTCAGGCTTTGGTCAAGTCTATCGAACAGCAAATTCCGGCCATAGCCAATCTCAATAATAATATTGAGGTCATCAGAAGATTGTTAAGCAATGATCTGAACTTGAAGCTCGAAGGTTCACCTGAAGCAGTAAAGGGTATGGCTAAAAACCTGGAAGAGTTCCTGGGTAAGTTCTACACCCCTAAAGAGGCAACCAAATTGAGTCAGGCGATCATGAATAATAAAGCCGATACGATCGCTAAGATCTGCGCGACAAGCAAGAACTTCAATGTAGTTACCTTGCTGGCCGCTTTGTCCGGACAAATGGATGATCCCAATTTAAGAAAATTATATAAGGAAGTGACCAGTAAGCTGGAACCTGTTTTTCGCTCCGTGCTGAAGAACGCAATGTCTATAACCTCGGAAGAGAAGCAGGAAATGCTCAAGATAGTGAGTGCCTTGCCTGGTTTTAAGGAAGCGACGAACAAAACCGCTTGGGCGATGCAAAATATTGAGGCCCTTAAAACAGCTGCCGGCCAGGGGCTGGTCTATGATGCCAATGCTGACCTCAATGTTTTTAATTTTAATGAAAAGCAAGCGGTCAGGGCTGCTGCGCCCCAAGGGGTCAGAGTGGATTGTGAAGAGCTGGCGATCAGAATGGCCAGATTCCTAAGCGTTCTGAACGTGCCGGCAGAGGTCATCATTACAGAACAACATGCGATAGTTGTCATTCCAGATAGAACGGTAAAAGGTGATAAGACGACTACCGGTACAGTGATCGACCTGACCAATACCCAGATCGCAGGGGTCAAGCTGGACGGACAAAAGATCGCTTTTGTCAGAAATGAAGCCGGCCAGATCTGCGGAGGAGTGATCGGTGATACTTCCGTGGTCAAGGATATCATCTCTCCTTCTTTGGTCGTGGCCCAGAACGGCAAGATGTTTGAACAGGGCCCTGGTGATGTGGCTCTGGTCCTGCATAGCGAGGACGGTAAAACTACAGAGGTTTATGCCGACAAGGAGGTTTCGGTAGCTGATACACGCGGGATCGCTAACGCTATACGGAAGATCGACCTGGGCAGTGCCGGTCTGCTCCCTGCGCAAAACGACCAGGTCCCAACCGACGTCCTGGCCAGGTTATTCGATACCCAGGCTCAGGCCAAAAATGCCGGACAGCAGCTGCAAACAGCAGTGGCAGCGCTCCAGGAGAACCTGTTGGTCATCAACAAGAAGCTCAAGAACAATAATATTGAAACAGCTATCTCTCAGAATATCCTAGAGGAAAAACCTGATCAGGCATTGGCTGCCTTTGTCCCGGTCATAGCCGGCCTGAGCCAGCTAAGCGCGAACGATCGGATCCAGTTCCTGCCTGAACTTGTAAGGGCCTTTCAGAATAGCTCTGATGTTTTACTGGCTGCAACCTCAATTGACAGCCATGTCACGGACAGGGGGGACCGCTCGGTAAGTGAGAGCATAAAGAACATTACCACCCAGTCGCTCGCTGTATTAAATACGCTAGTTTCTTATCTGCAGACCAATGCTCAGCTTGAACCGCAAGAACAGCAGCAACTACAGAACCTGCAGAAAGATATCGCGCAATGTGCAGCCCTAAGTGTGAGTTTGCCTCCGCTTTCCACAGCGACTACATTGTCCAGGTTGGTAGCTCAATTACCGGCCTTAATGCCCTTGGTGGAAAAATTATCTTCAGATAAACAGAAGCATATTGTTGCCGAGATCTTTAGTAGCTTGACCAGAAAAGAAGGCCCAATAATTGAGACCATGAATATCGTTAGCCGAGTGGATAAAGCTGTAAGTATGCTGGCCAACATTCCTTCACAGGAGCCTACCTCCGGGCAAAAATTATTGATGCAGGTCGGCCAAGAGCAGGCAACCACAAATGAAATGGCTATCAGGACGATCCTGGAAAAGGTTCTGGGACTAACTGGTGGTATGCATTCAGAAGCAATAAGCGGACAGCTCGCTGAACTAGCCAAGAAAATGTTCTTCCAGGGGGCGCAGGCCGGAGACGTTGCCAAACAAAGTGAGCCCGTTTCTGAACATGTCCTGGCTGTGCGAAATACGGAAATATTGACCATGATCAACAATGGTTTGAACAAGGCGTTCAGCGCTCTCTTGCCGGTCGAACAGTCTGCCATCTTGGCCAGGACGATCGTCCAGCAATTGGTCGCCGATCAAGGAACTCGTCTGCCGGAAGCGATCCTGGGCAAGACCATCCAGCAAACGAACAGCTATCTTTCTAGTTTTTTTGCTGCATTTATTCAGCAGCCGAACATCCCGCAAGGGAAAGACAGCGCCAAATTTAGTGAACTGTATCAACAAGTTAAGGACCGGCTCATTAATTCTCCAACCGCAAAAGATACTTTCCCTGTTCTTGCCCAGTTAGCCGGCTTGGCTTTGGGGCTCACTGAACAACAAGGAGCAGCAAGCCACTCCAAGCTCTTGAGCTCAGAACTACCCTTGATCAAACAAGCGTTGGACATTCTGTCCAGGGTTGATTGGCCCAAAGCAGTTCTTGGCGAAATAGAGATACCTGGTAATAGTCCGCTGGAAAAGCTGGCCTATCTAATGAATATATCAGCACAAAGGTTGGCGAATTTATACCAGACCGCCGCGCCACAGGACTTTATTGTCTCTCAACTGCCAGTGATGTTGGCCAATATCACTGATGTTTATCAGGAATTCATGAACGGGCCAGGCGCAAAAGCAAAAGCCCAGGACTCTTGGGTGGCCTTAGGGACAAAACTAAAGGAACTACTAGGAGAAACCGACACGGGCGTTCTTCAGAATAGCTTGTATCGTCAGGCAACCGAACTTACTGAATTACTTGGTCAAGCGGTTAGCGAAAATATAGTCGAAGAAGGGGTCGTCAAAACGGTCGAACTGGCGGCTGAAGCTTTAAGGAATATCCTGGCTCCGCAAACAGCGGTCGCGGCTAGCGGCGAAGCTTTGTCTCCAGTTAAAAAGATCTTGCAGATAGCAGGAATTGAAAAAGATGAGATTGGCATGCCTGGTGAAATAGATATCCTGACAACAGAAAACAAAGCAAATGATATCTATAAAATATTCAAAAGATCACTAACAACACGTCCGAATGCCCTGGTCGATGACCTGCAAAAG
>JBAZXJ010000020.1:7137-11095 GCA_041659865.1 Candidatus Margulisiibacteriota bacterium
GCGACGAACCCGCCCAGGAGAAATATCGGCCAGAGGTTCTAGTGGCAGCCTTAATTATGATCGAAAACGATCCTGTTTTTAAGGGCCCAGTTGCAGATGAAGCCCGTTTGCTCAAAGGTAAGGTTTTTGATCAATTGCACCAGAACATCAAGGAGCACTTTGCGAAAGTGGATGATACTTATATTCATATGTTGGAAAGCTTGCCGCTTCCGGTATTGGCCGGTCTGGCTGGTAAATTGCCCTTGGAGATCAAAGGCCATAAAAAGGTTAAACCTTTACTTGAACAAGCGTTGAAAGCGGAACCGGTCCGGACCGATAACGGATTCAAGGCTGCTAATGTTCAGGCCTATCAGAACGCCATGCAGATCATGCCGGTAGTGAGCAATGTTCTGGCTGCCGCTAGTGGTATGGACCTAAGTGGCTTGGCTGCTATGCAGAAGAATCTGCAAGCTCTTCCGGAATGGATCAAAGAGAATACCCAGCCGGCTAACCTGGATGCCGTGGGAGAGATCCTCAAAGGCAAGAAGAAAGACAAAGAAGTACTGATCGGCACCAGTACGCTAGGCGAGAATGAGGAGATAAGCGACACCGATCTATCAGAAGATGAACTATCGTCAACAAGTCTTGCGAGCTCTAGAGTTGTCACCGCCAGTACGACGCAGGACCCGTTGACCAGGGCCGCCTTGACCGCTGTTGCTTTGACCAGAAAACAACTGGAATCCGGCGAAAAGATCATTGAAGTTCCCGGGAAGATCAAAAACTCCTGGGTAACCCTGACCACGGAATTTCTCAAAGTATTAAAGAATATCAAGAATAATAATAGTGAGCAGACAGCTCAGATCAAGAAGTTCATTGATAAATACAAAGAGGTAAAAGATAATGATCGATTGGATAAATGGATCGGCCTGTTAAGCACGATGAATGATATTGGTATCAGTATCCGGAACAAGGGCGACAGGAAAAGCGTTTCGGATCTGGCGATCAAGGGCATCGAGAGGACAAAACTTCTTGCTGTGGGTATGCACGGCCAACTTGCTATACAGGCCAGAGTGGATAAAGTGCATGATCTTTTTGCCAGGCTGTATAGTAAATATGAGGGGAAAGTGCTGATCGATACAAGCGCGTCTTGATCAGTATTTATTGGCTAGAACGGAGGGCAAGATGCTAGAAGAAGTATGGGGCAGTAACGAATATCAACTCGTCAAGGAAGCTCTGTTGGAGAAACCAGGCCAGGCGGCACAGGTCTTTATGGCCATGGGCGGTCAGCTGGACCGGTTCTTAAGTGAAAGTGACCCAGCCAGATATTTACAGCAGGTTGAATTGCTCAGCGGGATCGTGCGTTCCATCCGCCGTGACCCGGTTTTGGATGTGATCGCCAAGACCAAGGTCCAGAAACTGTTGGAGAAGATCTCCGAGCATGCCAATGACTTGCTGAGGAAAATGCCTTTGGATGAACAAAAAGTTCAACTACAAAGATTGGCCCCTGAAACTCTGGCGCTGATCCTGATGCAGGCTCCTGTTGAGGTTAAAAAAATGTTCGAAGAAGAAGCCCTGACTGGAGACTTAATGGAAAGTATCTCGGAAAAAGATCTAGGCAAGCTTGAATTATTACTTAAGGGCGAGGCAAAAGCTGATGAGCTCCAGCTTGCCAAGATCCTGAAAGAAGCTTACGAAGAAAGTCCGATGACCAGCGATGCGGTCGCCGAAGATACCGAATTCCTGTTACTGGTCGAAAGTTTTACTCATATCCTGGCCGGCAGCCAAAAGTACAAGATCAGTAATGAGGAGATGAGAAAAGTCTGGAAGATCATAAAATTGACCACGATCATGGCGACCCGGGTCGGCTCAGATGATCCCGAGGCCAGGATCTGGCGGCATAAGACCATGGAGATCCTGAATCGGATCGCCAGCGTCCTTGGGGAATATCCTCTGGAACAAGCAGCCAAGACCGTAGAGAATCTGCCCAAAGGCGCCCAGCATTATGTCTTAAGTAAATTACCCAAAGAGGCAAAGGTAAAACAGCCGGATGTCATGATCAGAAAAAGCAAGGTCATCATGCCTATGGATTTACCTCGCAAGGGCGAAAGAACGGTGATCTAAGATGGGTACAGAAACCAAGGGAACAGAATCTCTTCAGCAGTTGTCCGACAAAAAACAGCAGGAGAGTGTTCAGCAGAAAAAAACTTCTGTCCTCCAAGCCTATCAGAACGTCATGAAGACCAAGCAGAATATCCCTGTGGAACAGAGACTGCAAAGGATCGAACTGCCGACGGACCAAGTTAATATATCAGCAAGCACGATAGCTGCTTCTTCCATGACGAAAGCCCAGCCTGGTCAGAAAGGCCAGCAAAGTTCCAGAGGGCAGACAGCCAAACAGAAGATGGCCTCGGCGGTCGCTATTAAACAGCTGGTGGCCAAAAGTGCCGAGATGTACTTCAATATCGATAATCAGCTGACCTTTAATTTTGTCAGCAGTGAAGTTGAAAAGCTGATGTCCCGTTTGATCGGGGAACTGGGCGTGAAAACTGAAAAAGCAATGGATGCCAAACTGGAGGGAAAAAATCTGAGCAGGGCCAAGATATTCGAATCCATATCGGTCATGATCGCCGTGGAGTCTTTGATCGGCGGCGGACCACGTAACAAGAAAGCGCGGGGTAAATACCAGGCCAAGTTGCAGGAGCTCAAGACCAAGATGGAGTTACTGGGCTATACAATAGATGATGAGCATATGACTGATTCGGCGCTGGAACAAGGCGAGAATTTTATGGGTATTCTCAAGGATATGCAAAGGGATATCAGCAACAGGCTGGAGTCCATCTCCCAGTTCGAAAAGCTCAGCGGCAGCGGAAAGGTGATCTGACCAATGGCTGCCAAAAGACTTAGCCCTATCCTACGTAATATCCTGGACAAGCTTAAAGTTGATGAAAAGACCGACCTGAATGAATTGAAAACAGAACTGTCTGCCAAGTTAAAACGTCTGAATCAGACGATGTTGACCGTAGAGAAGGGTTTGCAGTTATTGAAAAAGAAGGGCAAGATCAAGGAAGAGGACTTTGCGGAACACCTGAAATTCAACGATCCCCTGCGTAAATACCTGGCTAAAAAGATCAAAATGATCATGCAGATCTGATATTTCCGAAAATAACACTATCCCCGCAAATTTAACTTATGTTAAAATAAGGTGGCGGTGGTCGTTGAGCTTGTCGAAACGTACCAGGTGGTGGCACTTCGATATGCTCAGTGACCACACTGTATATTAATAAGGAGATAACTTTGAAAAATATCCTAAAAAGTATCGGGCTGTTCTTTTTAGTCAGCATATTATCAGCGAATTCATTTGGTATCAGTATCAGCAAAATAGCCATCGATAACGGCAAAGCATTTGGCTTGAGCAACAACCGGCCCTTTATCCATGCTGCCGATGGCTCCCTGCATGTGGTCTATTCCGCCAAGGACAGCAACAATAACAATGAGATCTATTACCTGCGCAGCCACGACGAAGGCAAGAACTGGTCAGCTGCCTATAATGTCAGCAATACCGAGGCTGGGTCCAGCGAGCCCTCGATCATTACCGATGCCTTGAACCGGCTCTATGTTTTCTGGGAAGATGACGGCAGGATATTATTTCGGAGCTCGAACGACGGTGGTCATAACTGGGGATCGGTTTTTGAGATAAGTGACGAAAATCCCAAGTCGAAAAAGGTCAGTGCTGCAGCTGATTCCGAGGGTAATGTTTTTGCGGTCTGGGAGAGTAACGGCAAAATAATTTTCCGTCAGTACGAAGCTGAGAATAGAAAGTGGACCGGTTTATATAATTTGAGTAAGCCCTACGTTGATTCTCACAGCCCCGATCTTGCCCTGGACAAGGAAGGCAATATTCATGTGGCCTGGGAGGAAGGCTCGAAAATATTTTATCGCCAATACTTTGCCAAACAAAAACAGTGGTCTGGAGTTATTA
>JBAZXJ010000020.1:11105-12352 GCA_041659865.1 Candidatus Margulisiibacteriota bacterium
GGAGAGAACCTGCTTTCGATCAAAGAATTGACCATGCCCTTAGGCGAGAACATCCTGAAACAATTCTTTACGGTCGATCAGGCGAAGATAGATATTCTTGGCAAGGTCAGCCGGGCTCAGCTAAAAAGCGTTATGCTCAAACTGGGCAATACCCAGTATGTGAGCCAGCCTGATCCTGCAGGGAATTATGCTTTTCGCAATGTGAAACTGGCCGAAGGAGATAATGACTATAGTATCTCAGGTCAGCTTGCCAGCGAGCAGGTCCTGCTGAATTCAGGGTTCATAACTTTAAAGACAGCCATGGCTAAAGCTCCGTTGATCGCTATTGGCAAGGACGGGAACCTGTATGTTTCCTGGCTGGATAACAAAGCACTGGTGTTCAAGCGCTATATGGACGGCTCCTGGGCTAAAGAGGTTTATACCGTAGCTGCCAATACGATGAGCTCGTTGGGCGCGGCCAATATTTCTGTCGACACTGAAGACAATGTTTATTTTGTCTGGGTAGAGAATAAGGATGTTTTCTGGCGTAGTTATGCCTTGGCGAACGACCAGTTCTCTATGCCTTTGCGTATCGAAGGGAAAAAGGGCGAGACCAGGCTAAATCCCAAATTCAGCAGTACAGTTTCTGATCTTGCCAACAGCCTCAAACCCTTGGCCGGATTTGAAATAATCTGGCTGAAACCAGCGCCGACGGCCAATATCTATAAACTCTCTTACCGCAGCCTGGCGGCTTATGCTCCGTTCCCGCCAGTGCCGGGGAACATCGCCGTGGAGAAAGTGGCCAAGCAAAAGATCAAGATCAGCTGGAACCTTTTGGCTGAACAAGCAGGGTACCAGATAATCATGACCAGGGGCGCCGAGCTGAAACTCCCATATTTTTATGACAGTGGCTATAAAGCTTTGACCTTGAATTATCAGCAAGTGCCGGTAGAGGTGCCGGACGGTTCTTATTATGTCTGGGTGCGTTTGGCGAACAAGAATGCCAACTGGGGGGCTTTTTCGCCTGCCGAAGCGTATACTGTAGCTGATGTGGAAGTTCCTTCTCCTTTGCTCAATCCTCTGGCAGAATACCAGAATAAGAACAAGGTCCAGCTGGCCTGGAAAACGAACGTGGCTGGTGATCAGGAGAACATCTTTTGGCCTGATCGTTACGAAGTGGTCTGTGCCTCTGATGCGGATTTTCAGAAGATCATCGCCAGGAACATATTAAAAGGTAATCATTATTATTTTCAGGGGCTGCCTGACGG
>JBAZXJ010000021.1:0-11953 GCA_041659865.1 Candidatus Margulisiibacteriota bacterium
GCTCAAGCAGGATCTTGGCGACGCCGGTACCGACGACACCGAAACCTAAAAGTGCGATGTTGATTTGCTGGGACATTGAAAAACCTCCTAAAACAAAAATAATCCCCCGTCATTGCGAGGAGTCTTCGACGAAGCAATCTCTTTAACGAGATTGCCACGTCGTCAGCCAAGGCGCTGACTCCTCGCAATGACGGGAGCCCCTCTACTATACTAACAGCCCTCATTCTACATTCTCACTTCTAAAATAAACAAGGTCTATGATATATTTACTTATATTATGAAACTTAAAGACATTTACGCCCAGGGCAAAACGGTCATAACTTTCGAAGTCTTTCCACCGAAGACTGACGAAGGCGTTGCCAATCTAATGGCCGAAATGGCCAGGCTCAAGAAGTTCAACCCGGCCTTTATCTCCGTGACCTACGGCGCCGGCGGTAGCAACCAGGGCCGAAGTCTTCAGGTGACCCGTGAACTGATGGAAAAGCTCGGCCTCCCGGTCATGCCCCATTTTACCTGTGTCGGCTCTTCCCGGGAATATATCCAGGATTTCATCCAGGTACTAGCTGACTTAAAGATCGAGAACATCCTCGCCCTGCGCGGTGACCCGCCCCGGGATAAGACGAATTTTGATCCCGGTAAGACCGTATTTAAATATGCCAACGAACTGGTTGAATTTCTGAAGCAGAATTCCTCATTGGATATCGGTGTGGCTGGTTATCCCGAGGGACACCAGGAAAACAAGCAGGACCTGGACCGTGATTTCGCGAACTTGCAGAAAAAGATGAATGCCGGCGCTTCACTGATCGTCAGCCAGATGTTCTTTGATAATGAGAAGTTCTATGCCTTCGCGAAAAAAGCCCGGGCCAACGGGATGAACCAGCCGATCATCCCCGGCATCCTGCCGATCACCAACCTGGACAGTATTGAGAAAATGATCGAGCTTTCCGGCGCGGAAGTGCCGAAGAAGTTACTTAACGACCTGCAGTCGGCGAAAGATGAGCCGGAGAAGGTGAAAGCTATTGGCATCGAACACGCGGTTCAGCAGATCAAAGACTTGCTGGCTTTCGGTGTGCCTGGGATACATTTTTATACGTTGAACAAGAGCGAGGTGGCGGAGAAGGTTTTGGGGCGGATCATTCCCAAAGCAGATCGTAACTGACGCTTCGACCTTTCCCTTTGTTTTGTTTGATGACCCCAGAATCGACCAGATACTGCAATTCCCTGGTAGCGGTTTGACGGCTAACTCTGGTAATTGCGGCATACTTTCGATTCGTTAAGCTGCCAAGAAATCCGCCTTTTCCTGCATCAAGTAACTTATTTAGCACTTTACGCTGCCGATCGGAGAGCTGGGTCTGCGAGTGTTTGAACCAAAACGAAGCCTTTTCTAATACCAGTGACATTTGTTTTTCTGAGGTATCAATTCCACGAGAGAAACAGCCCAAGAACCAAAGTAGCCACTTGGTTAGATCGGTATCTCCTTTTTGCGAGCTTTCTAAAATATCATAGTAAGCTCCTCGCTCAGCATTAATTTGTGAAGAAAGGCTGTAGTAGCGCATAGACTGCTTATCATCCTGGGTAAGCGCCATGTCCGTAAGTGCTCTGGCAATTCGGCCATTACCGTCCTCAAAGGGATGAATAGTGATGAACCAGAAATGAGCTACCGCAGCCCGGATGATCCCGTCTATTTCTCGGCTGTTTCTCCACCATTGGATGAACCGTTCCATTTCCAGATCGACTTTGTCATACGGGACAGCTTCGTAATGAATTTTTTCGCGGCCGATAATACCTGAAACTACTTTCATCGGGTATTCACCACGCCACCGGGCAACCTCGATCTTTTGCAGACCAGAATATCCGGTCGGGAAAAGCGCGGCATGCCAAGCCCAAAGCCGTTCCTTAGTAAGTTCTTTGTCATGATTTTGAGTAGCATCCAAAAGGACATCGATCAAGCCATCGGTATTACGGTCCGCGGGAAGACCGGCTGAAGGCAGACCAACCTTTCTGGCAATAGAAGAGCGGACGGAATTACGATCGAGTTTTTCCCCTTCAATTGCTGAAGTCGTTACCGCTTCTTCCAGGAGGATATCCATCTGGGCTTGTTGTTCGTTGGTAAAACCCAAGGAAGATATCTTGGCCAGAAGCCTGCCTTGCTTAAGACGACATTCACTCAAAGGAGCTAATAGCACAGAATTATCCCAGGAGAAATTTGGCCAACTGTTAGACTGCCAGATGTATTGGGTCATTTAAGTCTCCTAATCGCCTCACGACATGGGTCAATTATGGCAAATAATTGACTCATATACAAGGGGATCTTCGGTTTGGGGACGGAGGAAGTGCCTGCGTAAGGCACGAAAACATTAGCGCGGCCAGCGATAACCTCCACCGGCATAACCCAGCCGATCATTCCCGGCATCCTGCCGATAACCAATTTGGACAGCATCGATAAAATGATCGCCCTTTCCGGCGCGGAAGTGCCTGAGAAATTACTAAACGACTTGCAGGCGGCGAAAGATGAGCCGGAGAAAGTGAAAGCTATTGGCATCGAGCACGCGGTTAGGCAGATCAAGGACCTGCTGGCTTTCGGTGTACCAGGGATACATTTTTATACCTTGAACAAGAGCGAGGTGGCGGAGCGGGTGTTAGGATAGCTATCTTAAAACTATTCCCTTTGTAACTTCTCAATTATTCTTTGGAGTTTACCGTTATCGATATCTGTTTGCTCTACCACAACTACATCGTTGCTCCTATTTTTCCTATGACTGAACATTACCCCTTCGTATTCTTTTGTCAGTCTTGCGGCTTACCTAATTTTTTCTTCAATAATTGTACTTTCTTTTTGTGATTTACGATATGCTTAATGCCTTCGTTTCCATTAGCAATCGATATCTCGCCTGGCTGAACCTGCTTAACGATCTTTATTTTCAGGATTTTTGAAACCTTATCAATATCTTCCGTTTGAAATACCCATACATTTTGGACTCCATTTTTTCTGTGACTGAACACTACTCCTTCGTATTCTTTAGTCTCGGTTGGCCAGTCTTGCGGTGCGCCTAATATTGCGTTCAATAATGGCGCTATCATATTTGGATTGCCGATCTGTTTAAGGCCTTCGCTTACATTAGAAATCACTATCTCGCCTGGCTGAACCTGCTTAACGATCTTTATTTTCAGGATTTTTGAAACCTTATCAACATCTTCCGGTTGAAATACTGACACATCCTCTTTATTATTTTTTCTATGACTGAATACTACACCTTCATATTCTTTTGTCTCCTCGGGCCAGTCTTGCGGTTTACCTAATTTTGCGTTCAATATTGGTGCTAACCTGGAGGGACTGCCGACCCGCTTAAAGCTTTCGCTGTTAGTAGCAATTACTATTTCGCCTGGCTGTACCTGCTTTACTATCCTTATTTTCAGAATCTTTGCAACCTTATCAACATCTTGCGGCTGAAATACCCATACATTAACTCCTTTATTTTTCCTATGAGTGAACAATACTCCTTCGCATTCTTTTGTCTCCTCGGGCCAGTCTTGCGGTGCGCCCAATTTTGCGTTCAATATTAATGCTAACTTTGGGGGGCTACCGATCTGTTTAAGGCCTTCGCTATAACTAGTAATTGCTATCTCGCCTGGCTGGACTTGCTTTACAATCTTCTTTTTCAAGATCTTAGCAACCTTGTCAACATCTTCTGGCTGAAATACACCCACATCAACGCTTCTATTTTTCCTATGAGTGAACAATACTCCTGCGTATTCTTTTGTCTCCTCTGGCCACTCTTCCGGCTTGCCTAATATCGCTTTCAATAATGACACTATCTTATCTGGATTGCCAATCTGTTTAAGGCCTTCGCTTTCATTAGAGATCACTATTTCGCCTGGCTGGACCTGCTTAAATCCCCCAAATACTTCAGTGATATCCATCTCTTCAATATCCGAGATCTCAATATCCCCTTCGGGGAGATGTTTTTCTTTGGGCCTTACCTTTGACTCCCCAGTTTTGAAGATGTCACTGTGAGTTACAGCCCGATTCATCACGCTCATATTATCCACAAAGTCTATTACCAGGACACTGCTCTTTCCTGTGCTGTCCGAAAGACGGCTGCCTCTGCCCAATTGCTGTAAATAGATGGTCTTGCTCCTGGTCGGCCTGGTCATCAGGACCAGTTCGATCGGCGGATAGTCAAAGCCTTCATTGAGGATATCAACGGCGACGATCATGTCCACCTTGGCGTATTGCAGTCTGCTGATCACCGCCATTTCTTCTGTCCTGGACATGGTCCCTAGTCCAAGCAACATATCATTAGGGACATCCTTGTTAAGCCATTGGCCACGTATATCCAATGCTCCATTCTCGCGCAGGGGCTTCAGTTTGGCCTCCAGTTTCGGGGTTCGTTTAAGGTCCTGGTCCAGGTATCCATTTTTCTGCAGATCAATAATTAATTGCTCGGTTGAAGGAACTTCTTTGATATTTGCCAGTAATTTTCTGGGAACGTATCCTTTATAGCAAGCCAAAAGACCTTCCCTGGTCTCTTTGGATAAACGTCCGACCAAAGGTCTCGCTGAGATACCATTGTCCCTAAATCTTTTAGCCAAGGCTGCCGCATGGGCTACATTAATAGCGAATACCAGCGCTGGGCTTTCAGCCTTTTTAGCCAGGTCCAGTTTGCCTTTACCCAGATGCGCGTAATGACCCTTCTGTTCTTTTAACTGCAGGTAAGTGTCCACTACCAACTGGTCCCTTTGGCCTTCTTCTACAGCTTTCCAAAGACTGCTAGCGTTGTAATCATTGCCCTGCATTTCCACGTTATCTATAGTTATATTCGTTTTGACCTTATGAAAATAGTGAGAGGTAAGATGGCCTTCCTGGACCAGCGAGACGAGGTCTTTTTCCATGGCCAGATTCTGGAAATAATCACCGATATGCCTGCGGTCGCTGAAACGCCATGGGGTCGCGGTCAGACCAAGGAGGAATGATGGCTTAAAATGTTCCAAGATCTGCTGATAGGTCGGCGCGTAGGAATGATGGGCTTCGTCCACGACGATATAGTCAAAGGTTTCCGGCGCCAGCTTGTCTAATCGATTGCGTACCTTGGGGATCGAGGTGATCAGAACGCCATCGGTATATTTATCGATATCGTTATTTATCGACAGCTTGGTATCGGTCTGGGCTTCTTCCTTGGCCAGGACCTGGCTGATCTTATCCGCTCTTTCATTATCCAGTTCCGAATTTAGCTGGTCTTCCTTATCCTCTTGTTCGCTGAGCGCATTGACCTTTGCTGATATATCGACTTCCGCCTGTTCCAAAAGTTCTTTGCGATGGGCCAGCCAAAGTACCTTTGGCATCCGGCCGTTCTTGGCGAAGAAATCCTTGGCAAACAGTAGAAGATCGACAGCCGCAGTGGTCGTCTTGCCTCCGCCGGTAGCGTAGACCATGTAGGCCCGCTTCTGGCCTTCGGCCCTTAGCTGGTTAAGGTTTTGCAGGGTTTCAAGCTGGTAATCGCGGGACTTCTTACTACCGTTCAGGGCAGACTGGTAGAAGTTCTTGATCTTAAAAACGATAATTTTAGCTAGAAAATTCATGCTATTATATTATCGCTTGAAATCCATAATTATTTCATATATTTTAATGAAGTGGCGGATACGGTTTTGGGTCAGATTCTTTAGCCTTACATTCTGCCCTAATCCCAGGAAAACTTATGGCCGGAGCCCTTCTTGCGGCGTGGTTTGGCCGAATCGAGCTCTGTCCTTAAAGTTTCATCAACATATTGCATGGCCCGCTGGTCATTATTTAGCGCCGTCTGGACCACGATCTGATCAGCTTTCAACTCGGTACTGGCAAATTGCAAGGCCAGCCCGTTCTTCTTTACCGCTTCCATCACGATACCTGCATCTTTACGTAAAGAAATATCCGCGTACTGCAAAGCCAAGGCATCTTTTGCCAAGGCAGCCAAAAGGACTTTTTTGTTCTTTCTGATCTTTTCCGGAGCAACAGCAAAGGATTTCGCCCCCTCTTTTTCAATTATGACCAGCCAGACCTCTTCACTCTGGCACTTAGGCAAGGATAAGCCAACCTGCTCCAAAGCGGCCAAACCATCTTTTCGAACAGCAGCAGCAAGCATTTGGACGCTCTTTTTGATCTTCGCCGGAGCCACTTGGAGTATACGGCTGCCATCCTGATCGATCAGGGCCAGCCAGATCTCCAGATCAGCAGTTAAAGACTTATCGATGAACTTCAAGGCTTCAATTCCATCCTTGCTCACGGCGGCCAGGGCCACCTGGATATTTTGTCTGATCTGACCGGACGCTTCAACCAGGGCCGTAGCTCCGTCCTTCTTAACTATCGCGACCCACACTTCCTCGTCATCCCAGAGAAAAGGGAAAGGAGCCTTTTTCAAAGCCGCCAGACCTTCTTTTCTGATGATCGCCACCCACAATTCTTCATCGTTCTGCAGGGTGGCATCGGCATACTGCAATACGGCCAGGCCATCTTTTCCGGCTGCGGCCCGAAGAACCTTGCTGTTACTTAAGATACTGGCGGGAGCAACCGCGAGGGCTTTACAGCCAAGTTGCCTGGCTGCTGCGGTCCATATTTCTTCATCTTCCATTAAGCCGAAATGCGCAAATTCCAGAGCCTTTATGTCGTTACAGGCCGCGGCGGTCACAATATCCTTGTCAGCCTGCAACCTAACGTCCGCGAACTTCAGGGCCAGACCGTTCTGCCGGACGGCCTTGCGGACCAACTCCTCATCGGCTTGCAGCACGGGATCGACAAATTCCAGAGCCAGCCCGTTCTGGCTGACAGCCTGCCTGGTGATATTACGGTCAACCCGATTAGCATCCACAGTGAACTGCAAGGCCAGCCCATTGGTCTGCAATGAGCAAAGCAGGATATGCCTGTTCTCCTGCAGTGCCCGGGAAGCATGTTCCAGGGCTAGTCCGTTCTGGGCCACAGCGGTCAGTACGACCTCGGGATCGTTCTTCAGGGTATTGTCAGCGTACTTAAGGGCCAGACCATCCCTTTCCACGGCCTCCATCACGGTCTGCTTGTCGTCACAGCTGCGTATCCTCATCAGTTCCTGGACCGCTGGTGCGCTAATGATCTTTTTATTCATAGGTCATTATCCTTCATAATAAATTGACTCTTCACTTTTGAGTTGTATTGCTTGCTTCGGCAATGACTTCTGGATCTTTTTGCAGGTGCTCCGCCGCGTATCTAAGCGCATCCGAATTATTTTTAACTGCTGCCAGAACTATATTTTTATCACTGCGCAATCTGCTACTGGCATATTCCAGAGCATAACCTTTATTTTTGATAGCGGTCAGAACAATTTCCTCATCGTCCTGTAATGAACTGTCCGCGAACCTTAAGGCTTGCCAATCACTTTTGACCGCGGCCAAGGCCACATCCTTATCTTCCTTCAAATGCTCAGCTGCATACTTCAGGGCCAGGCCCTCCTTGCTGACAACTTTCATGATGAACTCTTTATTACCGCGCAGTTCGGGAGAAGCATAGGCCAAAGCATAAGCGCTGGGATTTTCACTGAGTGTGTTAACGACTGCGGCATAGAACACGTCCTGATCGTTCTTTAATGAGTCGTTTACATATTGCAAGGCATGAGGATTATATCTGACGATCTTGATCATGCATTCTTTATTAGCTCTGATCGCTGGAGCAGCATAGCGCAGTGCTTCACAATGGTTATCTACCGCTTTCTCGATCAGATCCATATCGCTCTTTAAATGATCAGAGACAAATTCCAGAGCCAGCCCGTTATTTTCCAGGATCCCGGCCAAGAATTCCTTATTGTCTCGAAGTTCCGGAGAAGCATAGAGCAAGGCTTTAGTATTGTTCTCCACCGCCGCAAAGACCACTCCTCTATCACTCTTGAATTGGTCTTCGACATGCTCCAGTGCCAGCCCATTGACGCTAACGAACAAACTGACCAGTTTCTTGTTCTGGCGGCATTCCTGACTGGCGTAAAGCAGAGCCTGAGCATCGTTCTTGACCGCTATCAGCACTATGTCCGGATCGTTCTTGTATCGATCTTCAACATATTCCAGGGCCAGACCGTTATAGCCCACGATCTGGATGATAAAATCCTTATCGTTCCGCAGTTCTTCTGAGGCATAACGCAGAGCCATAAAATTGCCTTTCATGGCCGCCCAAACAACTTGCTGGTCATTTCTTGCTCTATTACCGGAATAGCGCAGGGCTGACCAGTTCTGTTCTACCGCCGTCCAGACCACTTCGGGATCGTTCTTCAGGGAATAGTCGGCTAATTGCAAAGCTAGCCCGTCCTTCTCCACCGCCTCCATCACGGTCTGCTTGTCGTCGCAGCCGGGGGGCAGAAGTCGTGATATTGCTATAATACTGATGATTTTCTTGTTCATTTTATAATTTACCTGTTATCCCCGCGTGTCCTGTCCCAGGAATACTTATGCCCGGTTTTGCGGACCTTGGCTCGGCCAGCCTTTACTTTTCCAGTAAGCTGCTGGTCGAAGTCAGGATCATCCCTTAAAGACCTGTCAACATAAGCTATCGCCTCCGGGTCGTTCTGGACGGCCTTCAAGGCTATTTTCTTGTTCTTACACAAGCGGCCGCTGGCAAAGGCCAGGGCCAGCCCGTTCTGTTTTACCGCCGCCCAGACTATTTCGGCATCGTCTTGCAAAGAAGTATCGGCGAACTCCAGGGCCAGGCCATTATTTTGTACCGCCACCAGGACCAATTCCTTGTCTTTGCGTTTATCTTCAGGTGCTTCCTCTAGCTTCAACCCGTTCTTGCTGACAACGGCCAGCCATATTTTCCTTTCATCAAGAGCAGGATCCGTGCAGTCCAGTTTTAAACCGTGCCGTTTGGCCTCGATCAGTCTTTTGATCCCTGGGTCAGCTTTTAATGATCCGTCCATGTATTCTTCTGCCTCAACATTGTTCCTGATCGCCGCAATAACGACTTCCCGGTTAGCCTGCAAAGAACGGTCCGCATAATGCAGGTCCCTGCCTTCTATCCTGACCGCGGCCAGAACCACTTCTTTGTTGCCCAGCATTGAATTACTAACCAGACGAAAACTGATCTCCTTGCGCTGGATGGCCTCTGATATCAGCTTTTCGTCATTACATAAGGCCAGATAGAGTTCCTGGCGGATAACTTCAGGCGAACTGCGTCCTTTGCGATGTGATATTATCTCTGAGATCTTGCTTTCATCGTCAGCGTCGTCATCATCATCAGTATCAATGTCTGGATAAACTTGATCGTCCAATTCCTTTGGCACTGCGGCTTCCAGGATCGTTTTCAGTTCAAGAGAAGACAGGTCTAATGAAGCTAGCACTAAAGGGTTGCTGTGCACGGCTGCCTTGATCAGGTCCAGATCGGACCACAAGGAACGATGTGCTTTAAATAATGAAGATCCGTTCTGTTCGACCGCTTCCATCACGATCTTCTTGCTCTTCTTGAATTTCGCGGCGGCATACTCCAGGGCTAGGCCGTCGTTCCGGACCGCCGCGGTCACGACTTTTTTGTTCGCTCTGATACTTTCCGGGGCCTTGGCGAGAGCAAGACCTCCATATTTGTTAATAATGTACTCCCAGATGTATTCCTCGGTAAAAGAACTTGCGGCATACCTGACCGCTTCCGAATCTTGATAAACCGCGATAACTACTAACTCCAAGTCAGCCCTTAAGCTTTCTTCTGCATATTTTAGTGCCAAGCCTGTATTTCTGATCGCGGCCAGGACAACTTCTTTATCACTCCGGAGCGTATAGCTGGCATATTGCAAAGCCAGTCCGTTCTGTTCTACCGTAGTCAGTACGACCTCCCAGTCATTCCTTAAGGAATGGTCCGCATAGCGCAAAGCCAAGCCGTCCTTTTCCACGGCCTCCATCACGGTCTGCTTGTCATCACAGCCCTGAGGCAGAAAGCTTAATATTTCCAGGATATCGATGATCTTCTTTTTCATGTTCATTGCCTGTTCAGATAATCATTGAACTCATTATAGATATTATCCATCCTTTGGAACGGATCCTCCTCTTTCTTTTTCTTTGATCCTTTTGCAAAAATGTCCTTGAACCTGTTCCAGGTCTTTTGCAGGATGTTTCCCTCTGGCTGCTCGATCGCCTTACCCGTCAGTGCCAGGACCTGCGGGTCCTTCTGTAAATGGTCTGCGGCGTGCTGCAGCGCCATGTTGTTCTTGCTTACCGCAGCCATAACTATCGCCAGGTCGTTCTTTAGCCTGCTACTGGCATGCGCCAGCGCCAGACCGTCCTGCTCGATCGCGGCCAGAACGACTTCTCTGTCATCCTTAAAGGGGTCATCCGCATATTCCAAAGCGCACCCGCATTGTTTGATCGCGGCCAGGACTACGGCCCGGTCCTTCCTTAAGGAAGCATTGGCATGGCGCAACTCAAGTCCGCATGATCTGACCGCAGTGAGCACGACCTCCTTGTCGGCTTTCAGGTCAGCATCTGCATATTTCAGCGCTTGGCCGGCCTGGGCGACCGCGGCTAACACCACTTGCCTGTCAGCCTGTAAAGAAGCAGCGGCGTATTCCAAAGCACATCCATACTGCTGTACCGCCGTCATTGCCAGTTCTTTGTCATTCCTTAATGAGGGATGAGCATACTGCAGCATGCGACCGTCCTTGCACACAGCGGTCATAAGGATATCCTTATCCATCTTCAACTGATCATCCACAAAGACCAAGGCCGAGGCGACCGTCTTGATCGCGGCCAGGACAATTTCCCGGTCTTTCTTGAACAAAAGGCTCGCCTTATCCAGCGCCCAGCCATTTTGCCTTACCGCGGCCAGGACGACTTCCCTGTCATCCTTTAGCTCATCAGAACAATACTCCAGGGCCCTGCCGCGAACACTGACCACTTTCAACATGAACTCTTTATCGCTGCGGACCTCCGGAGGGACATGTCGCAAAGCGGTCTCATCGTTCGTTAACGCGGCCATGATCAATTCTCTGTCCGCTTTAAGTTGTCCGCTGGCATATTGCAGGGCAAAGGCGTTGGATGTTATGGCTGCCATGACCAGCTCTTTATCATCCCTAAGGGACTCATCCGCGTACTGCAAAGCGCAGCCGTTCTGCTTGATCGCGGTCAGAACCAACTCTCTATCTTTCTTCAATTGATCAGCGGCGTACTCCAGGACCAGACCATTATCAGCCAGCAGTCTCATCAGGAATTCTTTGTTCCTTCTGATCTCCTCTGAAGCATATTGCAGAGCCTGCGGGTCGTTCTGTACCGCGATCCATACCAGGTCCTGATCGTTCTTCAAGCTGTCCTCGACATGCTCCAGGGTAATGCCTTTCCAGCCCGCGTTCACCATCGCAGGCAGTAGATTAATATGTATCGCTCTCCTGATGAATTCCTTGTTCTCACGCAGTCCCGGAGAAGCGAACGGCAAAGCCCGGGGATCGTTCCGCACCGCTTCAAAAACCACCTTTTTATCCCGCCGGAATGGCATGTACAAATGTTCCAGGGCCAGACCGTTCACCTGGACAGCTTCCAGGACAAGATCTTTGTTCCTTCTCTGTTCCAAAGAAAGATAGAGCATGGCTTTCCCGTTGTTCTTCACTGCCGTCAGAATGATCTGTTTGTCGCTTTTGAGCGGCTCTTCGATAAATTCCAGGACCAAACCATTCTCACTTACTGCATCCAGGAGGAACATCTTATCGCTGCGCTTTTCCGGATCAAGATAAAGCAGGACCCCGGCATTTATTTTCAGGGCGGCCAGGACCACTTGCAGATCGCTCTTTAATAATGGACCGGCATACCGAAAAGCCGCCGGATCCTTTTTTATTGCGGTCAAGACTATTTCCAGGTCTTCGCGCGCCGAAGGGCCAGCATACTCCAGCGCCAGCCCGTTCTGTTCCACGGCGGTCAGGACCACTTCCCGATCGTTCTTCAGCGAGTTGTCCGCGTTCTGCAAAGCCAGACCGTTCTTTTCCACGGC
>JBAZXJ010000022.1:0-11889 GCA_041659865.1 Candidatus Margulisiibacteriota bacterium
TATAGCCAAAAAGAAAAATGTCCAGGTGAAAATTCTTTTTTCTCTTGAAGTATTCTGTGAGCGCGTATAGCTTTTGCTTAAGTCCGTCCGGCCAGCGGGCAGGATGTCCGGAGTATAGCCTTTCCTGCGGTAATATATTTTCCCTGAGGTCATCAAAGAGCAGAAGGGAAAGGTCAAGATCAGAACCAGCCGCAGCATTGCCTTTGATAGCACTACCCAAAATACAATAAGCAGTTTCTATGCTGTGTTCATAGAAGCGGTCGACCACCTTTTGAACAAGAGGGATGAGCTTAAAGGCAGCGTCTTTCAGCTGCTGGCTTTCTGGACTACAGGAAACAGGATTTAGCAGGTTGTTCAGGGCAATGCCGAACTTATCCTTACCTGCCAGGTTTGGGTCGCAGAATGGTGTGCGGAAAGAGTGATTCGGCTTAAATGGGATGATCTTTTTGTTTGACATTTTTTGTTTATCCGATTCCAGAGATCTTTGCGCAGGATCATTGGGTACCAAGGCACAGAGGTACTAGGGAAAGGTCATATATTGCATCTGGCTATGTGCCTAAGTGCCTGTGTGCCTATGTGCCTTTCAAATTGCTTTATTCGCGCCTTTGCTATATCATCAACCTTAATATTATCGGGACTAAAAGCGGAAAATTTCAATAAATTAGCGGAGCAGAAAATATGATCAAATGGCTGATGGGTATCCTCGGTTTAAGTAACGAAAAAGACCTGCGGGCTTACTGGCAGAAAGTAAGCGAGGTCAATGCTCTCGAAGAGCAGATAACGGCGTTAAGTGACGAGGAATTAGCCCAGAAAACCCCTTATTTCAAAAAACTGCTTCAGGAAGAGGGCAAAAACCTTGAGGATCTCCTGCCGGAAGCCTTTGCTGTGGTCCGGGAAGTCGCCAAGCGTACGGTCAAGATGCGCCATTTTGATGTGCAGATCCTGGGCGGGATAGTTTTGCATGAAGGCAAGATCGCGGAAATGAAGACCGGTGAAGGTAAAACGCTGGTGGCGACGCTGTCCGCTTACCTGAATGCCTTGACCGGCAAGGGTGTACATATCGTTACGGTGAATGATTACCTGGCCTCCCGTGACTCCAAATGGATGGGACCGATCTATGAATTCCTCGGACTGACGGTCGGGGTAATTTTAACGGGTCAGGACTATTCTAAAAAGAAGCAAGCCTATGCCTGCGATATTACCTACGGGACCAATAACGAGTTCGGCTTTGACTACCTGAGAGACAATATGGCGACCCATATCGAGGAGTGCGTACAAAGAGCGATGCACTACGCCATCGTCGATGAAGTTGACAGTATCCTGATCGACGAAGCGCGAACTCCTTTGATCATTTCCGGCCAGATCGAAGGCTCGGTCAACCAATACCCTCGCTTGTACAAGCTGGCCAAACAGCTGCAAAAAGACCTTCATTATAAAAGCGAAGAAAAGCAGAAACATGTAGCCTTGACCGAGGACGGGATCAAAAAGGCTGAAGAGATACTGCACGTGGAAAGTCTCTACGACATGGAGAATATGGATAACGCCCATATCCTGATCCAGTGCCTAAAGGCCAAAGAACATTTTCAACGCGATGTCGATTATATGCTCAAAGACGGCGAAGTGGTCATCGTCGATGAATTTACCGGACGTTTGATGATCGGCCGGCGCTACAGCGACGGGCTGCATCAGGCCATCGAAGCCAAAGAGAACGTCAAGGTCCGCGATGAGAACCAGACCCTGGCTTCGTTCACTTTTCAGAATTACTTCCGTATGTACGAGAAGCTGGCCGGCATGACCGGTACGGCCAAGACCGAAGAGTCTGAATTTTTGAAGATCTACTCCCTGGAAGTAATGGAGATGCCTACTAATCAAACCTGTATCCGCGCCGATCTGGCGGATGTGGTCTATAAGAGCAAAGAAGAAAAGTACAAGGCCGTGGTCAAGAATATAATGGAATTGCATAAAAAAGATATTCCGGTCCTGGTCGGTACCATCGCCATTGAGACCTCGGAAATGATTAGCGCTACCCTTAAACGTTACGGGATCGCCCATAACGTGCTCAATGCCAAATATCATGAAAAGGAAGCGGAGATAATTTCCCAGGCCGGACAACCAAAAGCGGTGACCATTGCCACCAACATGGCTGGCCGAGGTACGGATATCGTTCTGGGTGCCGGGGTGGCCGCTAATGGCGGCTTGCATATCCTGGGTACGGAACGCCACGAAAGCCGGCGTATCGATAACCAGCTCAGAGGCCGCGCCGGACGTCAGGGCGATCCTGGTTCCACCAGATTTTTTATTTCTTTGGAAGACGATCTGATGAAGCTCTTCGGTTCGGACAAGATCAAAGGGATCATGGAATCCCTGGGCTTGCCTGCCGATACTCCGATAGAACACGGACTGATAACCTCTTCGATCCAGCGCGCCCAGCATAAAGTAGAACAATATTATTTCGGTATCCGTAAGCAAGTTTTGCAATATGACGACGTTATGAATCGCCAGCGCAATACCCTGTATGCTCTGCGCCGCAGTACTCTGGAGGACAAAGATGTACCGGAGAAGCTGGAAGAAATGATCGAGTCAACAGCGAAGAATATCGCTGAATTTGTTTTGAGCCAGCAAGAGACAGAAGACAGTCCTGAGAAATTACTGGCGATAAGTCTGGAAGAAATAACCGGAGCTGCTGACATCAAGATCCCGACCAGTCAGGGTGCGGTTGAATTGCAATCAGCAATCGTAGAGTATTTTCAGGCAAGCTATTTACGGCGTGAACAGGAAATGAGCCCGGAGATCCTGCGGGAAATAACCCGCCTGATCATGCTGCGCAATATCGATTCCAAATGGATCGATCATCTTTATAATCTGGACTCCTTAAGGGATGGCATAGGTCTTCGCGCTTATGGCCAAAGAGATCCTTTGGTGGAATACAAGATCGAAGGCTTCCAGATGTTCAAAGATATGCTGGACGCCATCGCCGCCGAATCCTTGAAAATGATCTATCGGGCCAAGGTGGTAAGGGAGGAAACGCCAGAAAGACTGCAAGAGGAATTTCTCGAGCCTGTGGCGCGCAATATCCAGTATAGCGGCGGCGAAGCCATTATGCAGAAGCCGGTCCACGCGGCGGAAAAAGTCGGCCGCAATGATCTTTGTCCCTGCGGAAGCGGGAAGAAGTATAAAAGATGCCACGGAGCGTAAGATAACACTCCGTCATTGCGAGGAGTCCCGCATCGGGGCGACGTGGCAATCTCTAGCAGGCAATACCATAGCGAGATCGCCACGTCGGATGCCTCCTCGCAATGACGGCAGGGCCTGCAATTCTGTATTCTGGACGATCAAAAAATGCTCGAAGATGTCAAACAAGAAATAACCCAGCTTACCGAAAAGGTCGCTAACCTAAACCGTTTGTTACAGATACCGGTCCTGCAAAAACGTGCTGCCGAACTGGAAGAACAGACCAGCGTGCCTGGCTTCTGGAACGATCCCCACACGGCGAAAGTGGTCATGCGTGAACTGGACATGCTTAAAAAGAAGATCTTGCGCCAGCAGACCATCGGCCAAAAGCTCAAGGACCTGGAGCTGATGCTCGAGCTGGTCCAGGAAGATTCTCCGGCTTCCGAGAGTGACGCGATCAGGAAAGATCTGGAAGAGCAAAAAAAAGAGATCGCCGAATACGAACTTTCCATTATTCTGGGCGGGAAATATGATAACCACAACGCCATTTTCTCCATCGCTGCCGGAGCCGGCGGGACAGATGCCCAGGATTGGGCCCAGATGCTGCTTAGGATGTACACCCGCTGGTTCGAGAAAAAGGGCTACAGCTGTCAGCTGATCGATCTTTCACCGGGAGAAGAAGCCGGGATCAAGGGTGCGACCATGATCGTTGAGGGCGAATTGGCTTTCGGCTATTTGAAGGCCGAGGTAGGCATCCATAGACTGGTACGTTTATCGCCCTTTAATGCTAATGACAAGAGGCAGACCTCTTTTGCGGCAGTAGAAGTTATCCCTGAGGTCGATATCGATCCTTCGGTAGCGATCAAGCCGGACGAACTGCGCATCGATACCTATCGGGCATCAGGCGCTGGCGGCCAGCATATCAACCGGACGGACAGCGCCGTAAGAATTACTCATTTGGCGACCAAAATTGTGGTACAATGTCAGAACGAACGCTCCCAGCTTCAGAACAAGGAAACGGCGATGAAAGTATTATCGGCCAAACTTGCTCAAAGAATGGAAGAGGAGCATAAAGAAAAGATCAGCGAATTAAAAGGAGAAAGCCGGCAGATCGCCTGGGGCAACCAGATCCGTTCCTATGTCTTTCATCCTTATTCTATGGTCAAGGACCATGTAACAGGATATGAGACCTCAAATGTCCAGGGCGTTATGGATGGGGACCTCGATCCCTTTGTCGAAGCTAAACTGAGAAAAGAAGGAGCCGGTAAACAATGAAAAACATCTATGCCAAGATCAAGATCAACAACCCTCAGAAGGTAATGTTCTTTTTCATTGCCCTGGCGCTGGCTATGACCTTGTTCTTGAACGGACAGAGGATCTACAACGAATTTAACAACCGCTCTGTCGAGCTGGCGATAGATTTCGAGGACATAACGACCTTGAGCGCTTTGACCGGAGTGCCCTTGAACCAATTATTGTCTAGAGTATCCAAGGCAGGAATAACTTCGCTGGCTGTTGTCGAGGATAATTTGAGCAATCTGGAAAGATCAGGCAGGGCAGTGGTCTATACCGGCTTCGAAGTTATCGATGCTATCCAGGTAAACCAATATAACCAGGCGATCCAGACCATCATGAACGGGACTTCGATCGACCCGCGTAATGTCTATGTAGTGATCAACGATTCCCTGCTGCTCGATCGTGCCAAGGTCGCATTTTTCAGAGAGATCGGTGAAGGCAATGTCAAAGTTTTGGGCAATAATATCCTTGAACTGCGCGGGGACGAACAAGAGCTGAGCCGGATCGGACTGGGGTATTCCTCTGGCGACTTAAAGACATTGAACAACTATGGTTTTGCCATTATTCCGCGCATCGGCAACTCAGGCAGACTCAACGCTGAAGAGATCGCCCTAAAGCTGAACAGCATTAATGATACGACGAAATTCTACACCATAATCTTTGACAAGGAGAGCGTCCTTGGTTATCCCAGGGATCTGTCTGTCGTCGCCCAAAAACTTGATCGCTACGAACTGGGCTTTGGTCTGATCGAATTTGGCAAACAGCGAGGCGACTATGCCCTGGCCAAGCTCGTACCCCAGCGGACCGTCCGGGTCCATAGTATCCAGGCCAGAGAAATGCTGGACTCCTCCCTGGGAGAAGTGTTGAGCAGGTTCGTCCGGGCGGTGGAAGAAAGAGGTATGCGTCTGCTGTATATCCGGCCTTTCCTTAGTTATGAAGCGGACGAGGACCTCTTGAACTACAATGTGAATTATTTCCAAAAGATCAAAGAAAGGCTCGAAGCCCGCGGCTATTCCATCGCAGTGATCAAGAATACCCAGCTAAAAATGGCTCCGCCAGCCCTTTGGCAGATCTGCATCATTATCCTGGGGATCTTAATGGCTCTGATCCTTTTGATCAGCTGGCTTTTGCCGCTTACCAAGACCAGATTATCGGCTTTGATCACTGGCGCTTTTCTAGCTGCTATGGCCAGTTCGCTCATTCCCTATTGGCTGTTGGTAAAACTTTACGCTTTACTGACCGCCAGCGTCTTCCCGGCGTTATTGATCCTTTTAGTTTTCAAAAATTTTGAGGAATTTAAAAAACCGGTCAGCCGCTTTAAGCTGGTCCTAAATAAGACGAGCCTGGTCCTGGGCGGATCGATCCTGATCGGGCTGGTCATCGCGGCCTTGCTTGGCAGTACGGTCTTTATGCTGGGCATTATGGTTTTCCCGGGGGTCAAGCTGGCCTTTGTTCTGCCCTTGTTCCTGATCTGGTTCTATCTGTCCTTTCTAGCCGGCCAGAGCAGGGGTTTTGTCTATAAGTTAAAAAGGATCCTGGCCAGTCAGATCAATATTTCCTTGTTGCTGCTTTTTGGCATCGGTGCGGTCGTCTTGTTCCTGATGGTGGTGCGCAGTGGGAATACTCCTGCGGTAATGGTCAGCGAAAGCGAGAGCCGTTTGAGAGAGATCCTGGAAAGGATCCTGTTCGTCAGACCTCGCTTCAAGGAATTTTTCATTGGCTGGCCAGCCCTGGTCCTGCTTTGCTGGTTTGCCGGAAGGTATCTCAACAAGCGCTGGGCGGAGTTGTTCATTATTGCCGGAGCTATAGCTTCGATCTCGGTCGTGAACAGTTTCTGCCATTTGCATACGCCGATATTATATTCCATCCTAAGAGGACTGATCGGTTACGTTGCCGGGATCGCCTTGGGCTTGGCCCTGGTCTGGCTGCTCGAGCTGGTGATCAAGCTTACCAAACGCTTATACGACTGAAGCGGTCATGAAAATATCTTTGCTTGGCTATTATGGTTTTTCCAACACCGGCGATGAAGCCTTGTTGTCCGTATTGTTGAAAAAGTTACCGCAATATTTTCCAGGTTCCCGGATCAGTGTTCTGGATAACCCGGAATATATCAGCCAGCGCGAACAGCTCCCCAACACTGAATTCATCTCCAGAACAAAGCTCAAACCGGTCTGGCAGGCCCTGAAAGGATCGGACCTGTTCATCCTGGGCGGAGGCAGTATCCTGCAGGACGCCAGCAGTAGTATTTCTTTGTACTATTATCTGGCGGTAATTTTGCTGGCGACCTTTTTATGCAAACAAACCGTATTGCTGGCTCAGGGTATTGGCCCGATCAAAAGCAGTATCAATGAATATCTGACCAAACTGATCCTGGACAGGGTTGACCTGATCACCTGCCGGGATGAAGAGTCCGTTAATTTACTGCAAAGATTAGGTATCAGTCCCAGCCGGGTCCAACTGACCGCGGACCTGGCATATTTACTTGAACCGGAAGAGGTCAATATCCCCTGCCTGAATGCCTCGGGAAAAGTATTTGGACTGATCTGGAGGAAAGCGCCCAAGATAGATTATGTCCGCCAACTTGAGGCGCTGAAAAGAACATTCTGCAACTGGCAGTGGCTATTCATCCCCTTCCAGCCCCAGGATAAAAAATTATATCAGGAAATCAAAGAACACTTTCCTGCCAACGCGATCGTGCTTGAAGAAAAACTTTCTCCGGCGCAAATGCTGGGACTTATCACGCAGTTAAAACAAGTAAATGCAATTCGTCTGCACGGTTTTATTTTCGCCAAGATGGCCGGTGCTCTGTATGCCGGACCAAGTTACGACCCCAAGGTCGCGGCCTTTTGGGAGGACCAACGGACCCCGGAAGAGCTCAAAGCCGAAGCCGAGAAGAATTTTGTTGCTTTACAAAGCTTGCTTTAGTTCCTATCATAAAAATATGGACCAGAAATATTATATCGGCATAGATGTCGGCGGTACGAAAATATTAGCTGCGGTCGTTGATAAAGCCGGCCGGATCAAGGCCCGGGAAAAACAGCCGACCCCAAAGAACGCCAACTCCAAAGAGATACTTAGAACGATCATGACTACGATCGTAACCGTTCAGAAAAAAGCAGGACTTTCGCTTAAAGATATCGCCGGTATCGGACTGGCCGTGCCAGGCATCGTTGATCCCGTTAAGGGGAAAATATTGATCACGCCCAATACAGGGCTGTCCGGCCTGGATATCAGCAAAGAATTAAAGAAGAAATTCGGCAAGATAAAGATCGCCGTCGGTAACGATGTCAATCTCGGCATTCTTGGGGAGTGCTGGCTGGGAGTGGCCAAGGGGGCTCGTAATGTTGTTGGGATCTTCCCTGGTACAGGAGTGGGCGGCGGTGTGGTGATCGACGGCAGGCTGCTTCTGGGTAAACACGGAGCGGCGGCCGAAGTGGGCCATATGATCGTGCAAGTGAACGGGCCGAGGTGTTCTTGCGGGAATAAGGGTTGCCTGGAAGCGCTGAGCGGACGCTGGGCGATAGAGAAAGCGTTGCGGCTCAGTTTGAAGCAAGGCCGCAAGACTATCGTCACAAAGTTGTTGGGCGGGAAATTAAAAACGATAAAAAGTAAAACTTTGGCCAAGGCTTTGCAGAAAAAAGACAAACTGGTCACGGAATTATTAACGAGTGCGGCCTGCGCGCTGGGCTCTGCCTGTATCAGCTTGCGCCATATTTTCGACCCCGAGATGATCGTCTTTGGCGGCGGCCTGATCGAAGCCTGCGGGGATTTTTATCTGCCGATCATCCAGAAGACCGTCGCCAAAGACCCGTTCTTTGGCAAACTTGGGCCCGTCAAGATCGTGCGTTCTAAGCTGGGCGATGATGCGGTGGTGCTGGGGGCGGTGGCGCTGGCGTTGGTCAAGGGATAGTTTTTTTTGTCACTGAGCTTGTCGAAGTGCCCGCCCGACAACCTCCTTCCCCACTGCCTACCGAGTAACGCCACTCTGGCCTGCGGCCGGCTATTTATATGCAAGGGCTCTGCCCTCCGCTTAACACCTACGGTTTTAAGAATTCCCTTAGCGTATTCCAGCCGCCACTCGGGGCAGCTCGTCCAGTACCCTTTATATTTTTAGCTGTAGGTCTGGCCAATCTGCCATCTCCCCACCGCCCCTTTATTGAAGTCTTATTCAAATGCAACAGACTGCTTCCCCTCTCTGCCCGCCGTAGCCTCATAGCGAAGGCGGGCGGAGAGGGGTTAGGGGAGAGGTCTTAACTGCAGGGCATTCCGAGTTTCATCTCGTGGCTAGAGGAACAGCGGCCATCCCATCCCCAAAAATACAGATTGCCAGACCCATTAACATATAGGTACAATTAATTAATATCATAAATTAATAGGAGGATCTCATGAAACGATCATTATTAGGCATCCTGGTCCTGGCGATTCTGTCCATGGCGGCCTTTGCGGTGCCAAATCAATTAACCTATAGCGGCAGGTTATTGCAGAACGGAGCGCTGGTTAATGCGACGCTTCAGATGCATTTCAAGATATATGATGACATTACATCTACATTACCCACCGACCTGCTTTGGTCGACCAGCAATATTAACGTAGACGTTAATCAGGGTATCTATAGTGTCGTGCTTGATCAGGTAAGTCCCAATGTGTTCAGCGGGGATAGTGCTTATCTTGAGGTCATGGTCGGCACGGAGACGCTGGCGCCCAGGACCAGGATAAACAGCGTTGGTTATGCCTTGCAGGCGGGCGCGTTGACTGGTATCGGGAATGTTATTCCGACCACTGGGAACGTCGGCTTTGGCACGACCAGTCCGACCCGGCTGGTCCAGCTTGCTGGAGCAAACCCAATTTTGAGTTTTGTCAGAGGGGCGACAGAGGTGGGATATATTCAAACCGTTACGGGCGATGCCTTGGCAATTGACGTTCATAACTTAGCAAAAAATCTATTATTGAACTCATTATCTAACGGCAAGGTCGGGATCGGAACAACGAATCCTTTGCACAAGCTGGAAACTGCAGGGATCTTTGCCAGCGTTGATGACGGCAACTTTGGAGGGGGGGAATATTACCCGATAAATGCCGCTGTAAAAAACGCCGGCGCAGGTGATACCGGGGTGGGCTACGGTTTTGTTTATGCTACGGGGAATATGGTCAGTATCGATGGGACTCAGCTGGCCGCCCAGATCGTTGCGCTGGCGACCGAACCGGGGGTAAAGAACAACAAGGCTCATTTGACCTTCAAGACCCAGGACTGGTCAAGTACTTATACTACAGAAAAGATGAGGATAACATCGTCGGGCAACGTCGGGATTGGGACCTCGGTTCCTGTAACAAGTCTAGATATATACTCTGCAAGTGGAAGTGCCCTTAAGATTGGGACTCCTGTCGGACCCGCTGGATCGATCAGGCAAACATTAGTTACCCTTGAAAGTAGCCTAGGAGGCTATACAACGAGTATCGTTGATTCAAATAAAGTATTGTTTAGAGGGGCTGGCTATTCAGGAGCCCCCCAGGATACGGGTGCGATCGTGGCTCAGAGTCAACAAGGCCTGAGCGGCCTCAATGCGCGTGGTATCCTGAAATTCCAGGTGAATAATGACAGTACAATTCTTTCAGATGCAATGACGCTACAATATAACGGTAGCCTTGGGGTCGGAATAACGAACCCCCTGAGCATGCTGCATGTAGCGAATACCGCCGGCAATGGCGAGCTAAGAGTAGGAGGGACCGTGTCTGCCTACGGAATAGTGATAACGTACAATCAGGTCGGGGTTTCAGTCGGGACGATCTACTCGAACCCCAATTATACAAACGGTAATTCCTTGCTCAAGCTAGGGGTCAATGCTAATAACAATCCTGATCAGCTGGTCCTAAAAGGCAACGGCTGTGTCGGGATCGGTACAAGTGCACCTGGCGAAACATTGGTTGTAAGCGGCAATTTCCGGGTGAACGCGCCCCCCAATAATTTTGCGCTTATCTTCGCTAACAGCGGTGGCATGCGTTATAATTCTCAGGGAGATGCTGGGCTTACCGGTTTTAGTTACAGTAACTATGTTTACGACTACCAATCTACGGCGACAAATAAAGAGGTCTCTTTTGTGAGAAGCGGATTGGCCGGGAACTACTCCACCGGAGACTATGCTATCTACACAAAAGATAATACGGCATGGACCCTGGGGCTTTATCAAAAAAGCGGGAGAGTCGGCATTGCGACCTCCAATCCTTCCCAGCAACTGGAAGTAGTCGGTGGAGCAAGGGTTAAATCTTTATATGTAGGTTCCGATAGTAACTTCTCTGATCGAGGCGGCCAGGTTGATAATATCTACGTTCGGGAACCGGTCCGGACAACTGGCGGTGGCTATTGGGGCGTAGCCGTTGGATTGACGGGTCCGGTCGCCAGCCATACAGATGCCTTTTATCCTTATAGATATTTAAGCGATGAGGACAGCGATGGGCAGGAAGAGATGACACGCTTTTATGTAGGTAAGGATGGTAGCGGATATTTCAAAGGCAATGTCGGTGTCGCAACAACGGCTTTGACCTATGCTTTGAACGTGGCTGGTGATATCCGGGCGACCGGAAAGGTTTTTGGCGCAGGTGGCTTCACTGATCCTTCTGATCTACGTCTCAAAAAAGACATAACACCGCTGAGCAATTCATTAAGCAAGATACTTGAGCTGCAAGGGGTGAACTATAATTGGCGGGTCCAGGAATTTCCCCTGATGGAATTTAGCGCTGACAAGCAGATCGGTTTGATCGCTCAGGACGCGGAGAAGGTGATCCCTGAAATAGTCAGTACGGATAAAGAGGGGTATAAGGGTATTTCTTATAATAAACTAACGCCGTTTTTGGTGGAAGCTGTCAAAGAACTGAAAAAAGAAAAGGATGCCGAGATCGCCAAATTGGCGGAGCAGAACAAAGGCCTTCAGACCAAGAACAGTGAGTTAGAAAAACGCTTGGAGGCGCTGGAGAAGAAGGTTCGATAGCGCGGTTCCTGTACGGTTTAGGAAACACGGATTACACAGATTATCCCGCTGCCTCCGCCCCTAATGGTTGCATATCCGTGTAATCATCGGAAATCCGTGTGATCCGTGTTTCCTTACTCCGTATAATACCTGATCAAATACTCCTGCGCGTTGAACTTCTTCGCCGGGTCCGAGGTCTTCAAGTATTCGTTATCATGCAGAAGCATCCAGCTTTTCATCGTATCCTGCCAATAGGTATCCAGAATGAATTTCAAATGTTCCTTAAATTCCGTTTTATAGATCTCGAACAGTAATTCCACCCGCTGGTCCAGGTTTCTGGTCATCCAGTCAGCAGAGGACAGGAAGACGCGCTGGTCGCCGTTATTATTGAAACAGAAGATGCGGGTATGTTCCAAAAACCTGCCAACCACGCTTTTGACCCGGATATGCTCGCTCATCC
>JBAZXJ010000023.1:0-7153 GCA_041659865.1 Candidatus Margulisiibacteriota bacterium
CGCTCGTAAATGAATCGCTACTTTCAGTTCTAACGAGAGACTAGCAACTAGCGACGAGCAACGGTATTCAGAACATCCCTTCACGGAACTTTTTGATCTTCTCGAAATATTTCAAAAGCTCATCCTGCCGGTCCATTTGGACCATCTTCTTGGTCTCCTGCAGGGAGCGGATCATCTTGTCGAGAACTTCCAGCATGGCGGTCTTGTTGGTCTGGCAGATGCTCAAACCCCATTCGGTCAAGGACGAAGCGACTCTGGTCGTATCGCGGAAACCCGACGAGGCCAGCTCCAGCATTTCTTTCTTATATTCTTTCTCCTCGGCCAGCACGCTGACCACGGAACAGGCCGCAAGGTACGGAAGGTGGCTGATCGCCGCCACGACCTTGTCATGGATCTCCGGACGAAGGACCAGCGGTCGGACATCGAGCTTTTTTAAAAATATCCGTAATTTATCCAGGGCTTTAAGGTCGGTATTAGCCGTCGGGGTAAAGATCCAGACCGCATTGTCAAAAAGGAAAGTATGCGCGGCTTCGATCCCGGAACGCTCCGAACCGGCCATGGGATGAGAGCCGATAAAAAAACAACCTTCGGGCATGATCTTTTCCGCGTCCAGAACGATCTGTTCTTTGGTACTGCCAACGTCGGTAACGATAGCGCCCTTTTTCAGATAAGGAACGATCTTTTTCAGGGTAGGGATTATGGTCTGGATCGGCGTGGTGATCACGACCAGATCGGCATCCAGCACGGCGGTTGCCGGGTCGGTAGTTCCCTCGTCGATGGCTTTCTTCTCGACCGCGGTCTTGAGGTGTTTTTCATTGCGGGAAACACCGACGACTTTAGCAACATGCCCCAGGTCCTTAAGCGCCATGCCCAAGGATCCGCCGATCAAGCCAACTCCGATTATCGCTACTTTTTTTATCGCCATTATTTAACTCCTGATAACTTTTTCGATCGCCCTGACCTTTTGCATCAGCACGGTAAAATTCTTGTAAGTTAACGACTGCGGGCCGTCGCTTTGGGCTGATTCGGGATGAGGATGGACCTCGATCATCAGACCATGGGCCCCGCTGGCTACCGCGGCCAGAGCCATCGGCTCTACCAGGTCCCATTTGCCGGTACCATGACTGGGATCGGCGATCACGGGCAAATGGCTTAGACTTTTGATCACAGGCACAGCGCTAAGGTCCAAAGTATTCCTGGTATAGTTCTCCATGGTCTTGATCCCGCGCTCGCAAAAAATAATATTAGGATTGCCTTCCGCATAAATATATTCCGCTGACATTAACAGTTCTTCAATGGTGGCCGCCGGACCTCTTTTTAACAGTATCGGCTTTTTGGTCTTGCCTACTTCTTTTAACAAGTTGAAGTTCTGCATATTGCGCGCGCCGATCTGCAGGATATCGGCATATTTGGCTACCAATTCAACATCACGGGTATCCATCACTTCGGTAGCGATCGGCAGGCCCGTCTCTTTTCTGGCCTGCGCCATGTATTTAAGTCCGGTCTCACCCAGACCCTGGAAGCTATAGGGCGAAGTACGCGGTTTGAAAGCCCCACCCCGCAGGACAGTAGCCCCCGCTGCTTTAACCGTTTTGGCGATCTCAATGATCATTGTCTCGTTCTCTACCGCGCAAGGTCCTGCCATGACAACTACAGGAGAATTCCCTCCAATGGAAACCTGGTCGCTGATCTTGATGATACTGTCCTTACTATGGATCTCGCGGCTGACCAATTTATATGGCTTGCGTATCGGGACCAGTTCGCTTACTCCCGGCAGCATCTCGATCACTCGTTTATCCAGCCCGCTCTTGTCACCGATAGCGCCGATCACTGTACGTTCTACACCTTTGGATAAATGGGCGGTAAAACCGAATTTTTTCAGCGTATCAACTACCTGTTCGACCTGAACCTCCGTAGCATCTGCCCTCATTACAACTATCATGATTTGCGCTCCTCTTTATAGATCGTCGCGAAGCCTGGAAGCTTCGCCAAGATATACATGCCGGATCTGGTTCTGGTCCTTGTCGGTATTGACCTGAAGTAGAACTCTGATGACCCTTTGCATACTGCCAGGCACCGGGATCTCACGCGAACAAAGCAATGGCACCCTGGTCCAGCCAAGTTTTCTGGCCGCGGAGGCGGGAAATTCAGCATTAAGATCATCAGTTACGGTAAAGATCGCGCTGGCTATATCTTCAAGCTCCAGACCATTCTGGCTCCGGATCTCTACCAGAAGTTCTTCGGTCGCCTTGAGTATCTTCTCCCTGGTATTCTTCTCCACACTGATCGCTCCGCGGATCCCTCTTAACATGTTGCACTCCTTATTGATCTTGACCTGGCTGGCAAGTAGACAGTAGTCAGTAGACAGTATCCAGTAGAAAACAAAAAAACATTCTATAGACTTCTGCCTACTGCCTACTGCCTACTGTCTACTTCAATCTTCTTAATTCTTTGATCACGGCAAAAAGCAATACTTTCTTATCGATCTCTTTTCCGGCTTTCTGCTTTAACGAACTCGCACTCTGTTTTATCGGGTCAGGAAAATTGCTATTGTTCACATTGATCCCGACACCGACAACAATATAGTCTATCGACTGCCCCTGGCTGGCGGACTCGATCAGGATCCCGCCGATCTTTTCGTTATCCACGATCAGGTCGTTGGGCCACTCCAGCCGAACTGGCACTTTAACCACCTGCGTGATGCCCTTGGCCACGGCCTGGCCCGCTTTAGTGGTCCACTCGGCCACATCGATGGCTCTTTCCTGCGGCCGGTACAAGATCGAAAAGGTCAGGCTCTCTTCATCAGCGAACCAGCTCCGGCCCTGTCTCCCGCGCCCGCTGGTCTGCTTTTCAGCCACCACCACTTCCCCATCCTTGGCGCCGTTTCTGGCCAGGGACTTCATCTCGTCCATGGTCGAGGTCGTTTCGGTTAAATATGTAATACCGCTTAAATTGTTCATTGCTGCCCTTAAAGATGATCTACACACCCGTCATTGCGAGGAGTCTTCGACGAAGCAATCTCTATAACGAGATTGCCACGTCGTCCCGCCAAGGCGCGGGACTCCTCGCAATGACGGAGCTTCGTTTCTTCCAGTCCGCGATCAGCACCCCGCATTCCGCATTAATATCTATAATGATCCGGCTTATAAGGCCCCTGCATCGGTACACCGATATAGTCCGCTTGTTCCTGGCTCATCTTGGTCAGCTTCACGCCGATCTTTTCCAGATGGAGACGCGCTACCTCTTCGTCCAACGCTTTGGACAGACGGTAAACTTTTTTATCGTAGATATCCTTTTCCTGCCACAGGTCTAACTGGGCCAGGGTCTGGTTGGAGAAAGAATTGGACATAACAAAGGAAGGATGTCCGGTAGCACAACCCAGATTTACCAGCCGTCCTTCGGCCAGCATGAATATTTCATGGCCGTCCGGGAAAATATATTTATCCACTTGAGGCTTGATATTAACTTTCTTAACTCCCTTGAACGCTTCCAGCTGGGCGACCTGGATCTCGTTGTCAAAATGACCGATGTTGCAGACGATCGCCTGATCCTTCATCTTGGCCATATGTTCTATGGTTATCACGTCTTTATTGCCGGTCGCCGTAACATAGATATCAGCCTGGCCCAGAGAATCTTCAACTGGCGCGACCTCATAGCCGGCCATAGCCGCCTGTAAAGCGCAGATCGGATCGATCTCGGTAACGATCACGCGGGCGCCGAAAGCCCGCAGGGACTGGGCTGAGCCTTTCCCGACATCGCCAAAACCGCAGACCACAGCGACCTTGCCAGCGACCATAACATCGGTCGCCCTCTTGATACCGTCAGACAAAGATTCACGGCAACCATAGAGATTATCGAACTTGGACTTGGTCACCGAGTCATTAACATTGATCGCCGGTACCAGTAATTCGCCCTTTTCCATCAATTGGTACAGACGATGTACACCTGTTGTAGTTTCTTCGGAAACACCTTTCCATTCCTTGACGATATTGGTCCATTTTTTCGGTTCGGTCTTGGCTCTGATCTTTAAAAGCTTGTTCAACTCCACTTCGTCCGGGCCATCTGCTTTGATATCGAGGATCTTCGGATCCTTCTCGGCATAATAACCGCGATGGATGATCAAGGTCGCATCTCCGCCGTCATCAACGATCAATTGCGGACCTTTGTTCCCAGGGAAGGTTATCGCCTGTTCGGTACACCACCAGAATTCTTCCAAAGTCTCGCCCTTCCAGGCAAATACAGGGATGCCAGCCTGGGCGATAGCCGCTGCGGCATGATCCTGGGTCGAGAAGATATTACAGCTTGCCCAACGCACGTCAGCGCCGAGGGCAACAAGAGTTTCGATCAAGACCGCAGTTTGTATCGTCATATGCAGAGACCCCATGATGCGCACGCCCTTAAGCGGCTGGGTCTTGGCGTATTTTGCCCTGATCGACATCAGACCAGGCATTTCCTTTTCAGCTACGATGATCTCTTTTCTACCCCAATCAGCTAATGACATGTCTTTTACTTTGCTATCCATTTTATTACTCCTTCTTTAATTAATACAAATACATAATTCAGTATGACACAGCTCAATTAGGTAAGACGATCACCCCGTCATTGCGAGGAGGCATCCGACGTGGCAATCTCGATAAGCAATACTTTTAAGAGATTGCCACGTCGCCCCGATGCGGGACTCCTCGCAATGACGGATGTTAATCAATCTAAAATCCGCGATCCAAAATCCAAGATCAGATCTCCCCCTCGAACTCCGTCATCTGCTTAAACTCGCTAAATCTCTTCTGAATATCTTTTTTAGTCAATTTCCGCATGCGGTTCAGACTAAAATCTTCTACATTATAAGAAGCGATCGTACTGCCGATGATCACAGCTTTACGCATATTTTCATGGGACAGATCGCCGGACTCGGCCAGATAGCCGATAAAACCGCCGGCAAAGCTGTCGCCGGCTCCGGTCGGATCGACCAGGCGGTCCAAAGGAAAGGACGGCGCGGCAAAATAATGGTCATCTTCGAAGAGCAGACAGCCATGTTCGCCTTTTTTGATGATCACTTTCTTTACGCCCATTTTCAGCAATTCCTTGGCACCGGAGATCAGGTTCGGTGTTTTCAATAATTGTCTGGTCTCTCCTTCATTTAAGACCACGATATCTACCTGCTTGATCACTTCCAATAATTGTTCTTTCTTGGTCTCGATCCAGAAGTTCATCGTATCCAGCACGCTTAGCTTGGGCTTCTTGATCTGCTTTAATACTTTCAATTGCAGTTCCGGATCGATATTAGCCAGGAAAACATATTCCGAATCCTGATATTTTTTCGGGATCACCGGATCGAAATCAGCGAACACATTCAGGTCGGTCGCAACTGTATGCGCCTGGTTCATATCGTATTCATAATAACCTTCCCAATGAAAGGTCTTGCCCTTTTTGATCTGCAGGCCGGCAGTATCAATGCCTTTTTGGTTCAGAAAATCAACGTGTTCAACAGGAAAATCCTCGCCAACGACCCCAACCAGGTTAACTTTACTGAAAAAACTGGCCGCCACGCTGGCATGCACAGCCGAGCCGCCCAAAATATAGTCATGTTTGCCGAAAGGAGTTTTTACCGTATCCAAAGCTACAGAGCCAACGATCAAAAGTGACATTTTTACTTCCCCTGTTCTTTAATTACTTTAGCGCAGCGCGGGCAAAGCCCGTTCTCCAGCTTCTCCCACTTCCAGCAGCGTTCGCATTTCTCGCCATCAGCATGCGCGGCTTTGATCAGCAATTCCTTGCCATTTTTCAATTCCACCTGGGAAACGATCAGGATCAACTGCCAATCCTCTTTACTTAGACCAAGATCTTTAGACAGGGTCAATTCGACTTTCGCATCAAGGGAACCGGCTACCGTCTTGGCCTGGCGTAATTCCTCGATCTTCTGGTAAACACTGGTTCTAATACTAAAGATCTCTTCCCAACGCTTTTCAAGAGCCTCATCCAGTAACGCTGGGTCAACGACAGGGAACTCCTGCAGATGTACCGAGGCTGAACGCAGGCTAAAGTCCACGGAGACCTTGCTCTTGTCGGTCTCCCCGCCCAGAATTGGCGGTGTTGGGTTAGGGGTAAGGAATTGCCAAACTTCTTCGGTCGTAAACGATAAAACAGGCGCCATGATCCGAAGCAATTTTTTTAAAATAACGGACATGGCATATTGGGAAGATCTTCTGGTCGCCGAGGTCTTACCGTCGCAATATAAACGGTCCTTGATCATATCAAGATAGAAAGAGCTCAGATCATTCGCGCAAAAATCATGCACATCATGATAGATCTTATGGTATTCATATTCCTCATAAGACTTCTCACAATCCGCCACCAATTTCTGCAAGCGCATTAATATCCACTTATCTAGTTCAGTCAATGTTATCGAATTGTCATTCCCGCGCAGGCGGGAATCCATTTCCACGCCCACCGGCCCCTGGATTCCCGCCTTCGCGGGAATGACACCTAGGGAGGCTCTCTCAAAGTCGTATAAGTTACTTATCAAGAACCGCCACGTATTCCGTATCTTCCCATAAACATCCGACACCTGCTTAAGCAACTTGTCCGAGATGCTCATGTCATCCTTGAACTGGCTGGAGATAACCCATAAGCGCATGATATCGGCACCGTACTGGGCGATCACTTTCAACGGATCGACCACATTGCCCATGGACTTGCTCATCTTGCGGCCTTGCTCATCTACAGTAAAGCCATGGGTCAGGACCGCTTTATAAGGCGCCTGATCGTTGGCCGCGACGGATAATAATAAAGAGGATTGGAACCAGCCGCGATGCTGATCACTGCCTTCCAGGTAAAGATCAGCCTGTTTCTGGCCAAGCAGAGTAGCCCAACTAGCACCAGATTCCAGCCAAACATCCATAATGTCTTTGCTGTCTTCTAACGGGATCCGCAATCCCCAGATCCTTTGACGGGAGATACACCAGTCCGGACGGTTCTGGACCATACCGGAAATACGCTTAATGCCCCAGTCCGGGATCCACTTGGTATTTTTGATCTCTTTCATCGCCCTCTTGCGCAGGTCGTTATGGTCAACAGAGATGAACCACTGTTCCGTAGCGCGGAAGATAACGGGATTATGACAACGCCAGCAATGCGGATAAGCATGCGAAATAAA
>JBAZXJ010000023.1:7163-11853 GCA_041659865.1 Candidatus Margulisiibacteriota bacterium
TACCGTTCTCTTCCATATGTTTGCCGATAGCCTTGTTGGCCTCGTTGACATGTAATCCGGCAAAGATCCCTGCTTCTTCGGTCAGGACCCCGGCATCGTTGACCGGCATGAGCACCGGCAGGCCATACTCTTTACCGACAACATGGTCTTCCTGGCCATGCCCGGGAGCGATATGCACACAGCCCGTACCATCTTCGGCCGTAACATATTCGGCGCAAACCACAGGAGCTTCACGGTCATAGAAAGGATGCTGACATACAGTTCCTTCCAGGTCACGGCCGGTCACGGTCTTTTCAATAGTAAATTCCGTCCAGCCGATCTTGCCCATGACCTGGTTGACCAGGTTCTCGGCCATGGCCCAATGCTGGCCGTTGGCTTTGACGATGGCATAGTTAAATTTGGGATGGACCGCTACTGCCACGTTTGCCGGCAGGGTCCAGGGGGTAGTCGTCCAGACGATAAGGTTAAGGTCCTTGATATTCAGGGGATTCTTTATGCTTTTGAATTTGATATATATAGAAGCAGAACGCACATCGGCATATTCGATCTCGGCTTCGGCCAGGGCGGTTTTACAGTCGTAGCACCAATGGATCGGCTTGCGGCCACGGACCACATAACCTTTCTTATATAGCTTGTCGAACATCGCATAAACGTTCTTCTCGTACTCTTCGCTTAAAGTAAGGTAAGGATTCGCCCAATCCCCCCGCACCCCGAGTCGTTTGAACTGTTCTCTTTGGATATCAACATACTTTAGAGCATAGTCCTTGCAACGCTCGCGGAACTCTGCCGCCGGCGGAACTGGCTCCTTACTATTCTTGATCTCTTTAAGCAGCTGGGTTTCAATAGGCAGACCATGACAATCCCAACCTGGAATGAAGGTACTATGGAAGCCCTTCATGGTCTTGTATTTGACCACGATATCCTTGAGGGTCTTGTTTAAGGCATGGCCGACATGGATATTGCCGTTAGGATACGGCGGGCCGTCGTGCAGCAGAAATTCGGTCTTCCCCTTATTCTTCGCCAGAGAAAGCTTGTAGATATCGGTTTTTTCCCAAGCCTCCAGAATAGCCGGTTCCCGCAGGGCTAAATTAGCCCGCATCGGCATTTCGGTCTGGGGTAGGTTTAAAGTGTCTTTATATTCACCCATGATGGGAGGTATTATAGGGGAAGTGGGAACGGGTGTAAACGCTTTGGGGAATAGGCACAAAGGCACAGTGGCACAAAGGGAAAGGTGGAAATTATGATATTTACCTCTGCCTGTGTGCCTTTGTGCCTAGTTGTGGCCTATTTCGTAACCCAGGTCCCGTTCTCGCGGAAGTTGAAAGCGTTGGTCGTCGTGTTATAGATGATCATCCCGTTAACCGCGGTTAAGGCATCTCGCTGGGCGGTCGTCATCCTGGGCACGATCAGGGCTCCGGTCGTAGAGACCACATCCAAAGCGCCTTGCGGCGTCTGCGTCCCGATGCCGACGTTGCCGATCCCTCCACTTAACATGAAAGCAAAGTTATTATTTGAATAGAAGGTGGGTGTAGTACCTGCAACGGTCAAAGCAAATTGATTCGTGCCATCACCAACAGCAAAATTATTTCCAGAATAATTAGGCACTGAGCCAATTTGCAGCTTATTTTGAGGCGCTGCCGTCCCGATACCAACGTTGCCGTCCCCGCGCACCAGGAACTTTGTACCAGAAGTATTTTGATTGCTGACCTTGAACAGGTTGTAGCCAGAATTATCCAGGGAGTCGGCATCAATGATCATAACTGTCCCAGAAGATCTTCCTGTACCGAAACTATCGACGATCATACTATAATTACTGGCCACATTCGCGTCCTTAATGGAAAGCTGTGCTTCGTTACTTACCATACCGATACCGACCAAGCCGCTATTGGAGATAGTCATCTTATCAGTAGTCCCGGTCGTAAAGGTGATCGAGCCACTGCCGTTGTTGTCGTTATCAGCAATGATATTGGTATTAGCAGCGTTCGTTATCCCGCCAGTCGCACCGGCCAGGCCGGTCAGCAAGGAGCCGTTCCCGCGAAAGTTCGTCGCCTGGACATCGCCCAATACGTCAAGTTGATAGGCCGGACTTGTGGTATTGATACCGACTTTACCTGCTGCATCGATGGTCATTCTGGGAGAGTTATTTGTACCAAATCTTAACGCAGCGCTATCAGCATTTACTACCTCTGCCATTCTGGGGTATGTCGCACTAGTTGATCCATATTTCTGGATATAGAAAGGGGTTGCGGCATCGCCGGCTGTTTGCCCCAGAGCAAAAACCACATTTCCAACTGTATTAGTATTACTTATTTTCATCCCGGTATTACCATTGGTAGTTGCTGTTACTTCGAACTTGGTGAATGGAGCAGCGGTCCCGATACCGACGTTGCCGTTCTTGATATACATGGCAGCATTATTGTAAGCAGATCCTCCTATCGCCAGATATTGATGGACACCGCCTGTGCCATAGTTAAAGATCCCAGTTTGATCTGTATTGGTCGCTCCGCCATTGGTGAATTTAATTCCTGTAGCATATGTTGTTCCGTCACCTTCGATCTGGATCACACCATTGCCTTGTCCTGACATCTTAATTTTTCTGCCGCCTACGCCAGCAATTTCCAACTGCATCTCCGGAGCGATCGTTCCGATGCCGACGTTGCCGTTCTGGCTGATGGTCAGATATTCAGAAGCACCGCCACTACCGCTAAAAAATCTTATAGGTTTATTAACTCCCGCTATTGATAGATTCTGGGTACTGCAGGCAAAATAAGCATTTTGCGCGCTTTGCGCGGCATTGGTCCAGTCCATATACTGAACAGCATCACTGGCCAAACGGAAATTCCCAGTCGCTACTGTTAGCTTGGAACTTGGCGCGGTCGTCCCGATGCCCACATAACCGCTCCCATTTATCCTAACTGCTTCCAGAAGATTGGGATTATTCTTATAAACCCAAAAGGATAAACCTTCCTCCCCGGCAGCACCACTATTAACAATATGTCGTATTCTTGCAGCTTCGACATTTGTATCAAAAAATGAAATGTCCTGATATTCCTCCTGGGCTAAGCCAGTTGCACTTCGCATTATCAGTCCAGATTGATTTTTGGTATTCTTGATATCCAGCTTCGCACCAGGGTTCGTAGTGCCGATACCGACGTAGCCGTTCGTCGAAACCACCAAGGCCTGTACGCCTCCAGCGCTAAGGCCACCGGCTTGCAATGCATACCCAACACTGTTGATCTTTGTCCTGGGTGATAACGTCTCGTTATTCACCACGACCTGCAAGTAGGCATTGTCTGTTACGAACACATTCGGGCTGATCGGATTATCTGCATCCCCTCCCAGCAGGACGCTATATATCCCTTGATTAATTTCTACGCTTAAAATCGTTTGGGTCCAGATCGGATTGCCTGCCGTTGGGTCCGTATAGATAGAAAAGACCATCGGCAGGGTCGAATTCACCAGCGCGCCGTTCTGCAGAAGACGACCGGAATAGGTCAACTGGCTGGGCACGGCTAGGGCGGTGGTCATCATTAATGATAGCAGGGTGATACCTAAAAGTGTTTTCTTGAACATGTTTGCCTCCTGTTGAATATGTTATCTAAATCGGTATTCGATGTAGAGACAGGTTTGAAACCTGTCTCTACATGTTACACCATTACCCAAATAGGTTATTTCAATTATCCCAAATCCCCAGCTTTATGGCAATCGTTATTTTTTTGGGATACAAAAAAGGGGCGCGAAAACCGCGCCCCCCTATGCTATCGTTTAGCTATACTCGATAACCAAAGGTCGCTGAGCTTGTCGAAGCGCCCTTTGTGCCTTTGTGCCTAATTGTATTTCGTATTAATATCGATATACCCCTTGGTCAGATCACAACCCCAGGCTACGGCTTCGAACTTGCCCTTCTTGAGGTCGACATGGATCTTGGGTTCTTTGGAAGATAGCGCCAGCATTTTGATCACCATAGTATCCGGATCGACTTCCGCACCGGAATAGCCTACTGCGGCGGCTACCCTGCCCCAGTTCGGGTCGGCGCCATGGACCGCGGTTTTGACCAGCGGAGAACCAGCGACCGCCTTGGCGGCCTTGATAGCATCTGCCTGAGTAGCGGCGTGCTTAACTTCTACTTCTATCAGCTTGGTAGCACCTTCTCCATCGCGGGCCATCTCTTTGGCCAGGTAAGTACAGACTTCCAAAAGACCTTTGGTAAAAGTAGCGGTGTTAACTTCTCCGGCCAGACCGTTAGCCATCACTGTACACATATCATTGGTCGAGGTGTCGCCATCCACCGTGATCATATTAAAGGAAACATCAACAGCTTGCTTCAGCGCCTTTTGCAGTTCGGTCTTAGTAACTCTGGCATCGGTCATGATAAAGGCCAGCATGGTTGCCATGTTGGGATGGATCATACCGGATCCTTTGGCGATACCGACGATCGATGCTTTGCCCACCTTGACCGAGATCATCTTCTTGGTCAGGTCCGTGGTCATGATCGCCTTGGCCACACTTTCAATGTTTTTCTCGGAAAGGGCATCAGTCGCCTCGACCAGGCCGTTCCTGATCAGGCGCATATTCATCGGCACCCCGATCTTCCCGGTAGAAGCAACGATCACCTTGTCCGGGCTGGTCTTGAGCTTATGGGCAGCGATAGCCGCCATGACCTCGGCATCGCGTAAACCCTGGGCGCCGG
>JBAZXJ010000024.1:0-11632 GCA_041659865.1 Candidatus Margulisiibacteriota bacterium
CTGCTGAATTTCTGATCCGCAGATATTCATTCAATTATGGTATGGTAGGCGCGTGGCTTTAGCCCGCGTTGGTATCGCCTTGAGTAAAAGAAAACTATAGCCCCTTCAACCCGGGCTAAAGCCCGCGACTACCGGAGAACTTTGACTTCATCCATCGATAACGCGCAACACTCGGACACTGAGCGGAGCCGAAGTGCACGCGAAGCAGGTGATCCCTTTCGATAGATTGCTTCGTCGGCTGTCTCCTCGCAATGACGGGCGCTGCAATCAACGTTAGAATACTTCTTTACTTCTTTGCTTCTTTATTTCATTGACGTTAACCAAGATCCCTGCTAAAATACAGACCATCCTTAACGAAAGGAGGTGAATAACATGACCGGTTATAACCACATCACCCTCGTTGGCAACCTGACCAAAGATCCCGAGCAAAAGAAATTCGAGAATTCTTCAAAAGTAAACATGCGTCTAGCGGTTGGCGGCTCCAAGAAGAAAGAAGACGGCTCTGTGCCTGTCGACTTTATCGATGTCGTCGCCTGGAACAAGCTGGGCGAGCTCTGCATTGAGTATTTGGAAAAAGGCCGCCGCGTCCTCGTCGACGGTAAACTGCATATCCACGAATATGAACAGGACAGCCAGAAAAAATGGCGGACCGAAGTTCAGGCCGATAACGTGACCTTTTTGGATTTCCCCCAGAACGGCAGCGACAACGGCAAGCCTAAGGCGAAAAAAGCCGAGAAGTAATTCCCTCTCTTGTATCTCTCTTTGATCTAATTTGGTTCCTCTGGCAACAGGGCGGTTAAATTCATGGCACGCAACAACGCTGTAAATGACCGCCCTGGGGCTGGGGAGGCGGGAGATACGGGGACAGAAGTAAAGAATTAAAGAAGTAAAGAAGTAAAGAAGTAGAAGCAAGGAATATACAGGATGAATAAGCATCGGGCTAGATCGAAGTGTTTTCAGGAGCTGTTTGTTTGGCAGAAGGCGCACGAGTTGGTATTGCAAGTTTATCGACTAACTACTCTTTTTCCAGCGTCAGAAAAATATGGATTAACCTCTCAGATACAAAGATCAACGGTCTCTATTGCAGCAAATATTGCCGAGGGATATCGCAGAAATGGCAAGTTGGATAAATTACGCTTTTCAATTATGCTCAAGCTTCGCTAGAAGAAACTCGCTACTACCTATTATTGATCAACGATCTGGACCTGGCCAATCCGGAGGAAGTAACCTCCTTGCTTATCGAAACCAGCAAACTACTTAACCTCTACACAAATACGATCGCCCCCTCAAAATAATCCCGCCCCTACTTCTTTACTTCTTTAATTCTTTACTTCTGCTCTAATTCTTCAATCCCTCCAAAAACTCCCCGAAGATCTTCTCCAAACTCCCATTAACATAAGAGTAGATCGCTTTCTTCCCTTCCTTCCGGCACTCCAGTATCCCCGCCTTCCTCATCATGTTCAAATGATAAGAAGCCGTCGATTGCTCCATGTAGAAAAGCTTTTCTACTTCCTGCGCCGGAATAGGCTGCTTCATTAAAAGCTTAAGGATCTTGATCCGTTCATCGTTAGCTAATGATCTTAAAAATAAAATATGTTTGTTAGCTCCTGCTTCCTGTACTGCCGGCTGAACTTCGTTCGCTATTTCACCGTTCATCTTATCCCCCTTTATATTTCTTGCACTCCGCCCATATATTCAATTAACGCTTTAGGGATTTTAACCTTTCCCTCAGCAGTTTGGCAATTCTCCAGGATGGCCGCGAAAGTCCGGCCGACCGCGAGGCCTGAACCGTTAAGGGTATGCACGAATTCCGGCTTGCTTTCCGCAGTACGGCGGAAACGGATACCGGCGCGCCTGGCCTGGAAATCTTTAAAGTTACTGCAGGAAGAGATCTCCCGATAACAATTCTGGGACGGCAGCCAAACTTCCAGGTCATAGGTCTTGGCCGAGGAGAAGCCGATATCGGCAGAGCATAGTTGCACGACCCGATAGGGCAATTCCAAAAGCTGGAGTATCTTTTCCGCGTTATTGGTCAAACTTTCCAATTCTTCGTCGGAATTCTCAGGCAGGGAGAATTTTACGATCTCTACTTTATTGAACTGATGCTGACGGATTATCCCTTTGGTATCTTTGCCGTAAGAACCTGCTTCACTGCGGAAGCAAGGTGTATAGGCTGTATATTTAATGGGAAGTTGTTCTGCCTTCAAGATCTCGTCGCGGTGCAAATTGGTCAGCGGCACTTCTGCTGTTGGGATCAGCCAGTAGTCGCCGGTCTTGCAGGAAAAGAGATCAGCGGCGAATTTTGGCAATTGGCCGGTACCGGTCATGCTGTCAGAATTCACTAACAAGGGCGGCATGATCTCGAGGTAACCATGCTGTTTGGTCTGGACGTCTAGCATAAAGTTGATCAGGGCCCTTTCCAGTCTGGCACCGGAACCCTTATAGACCACGAAACGCGCTCCAGACAATTTAGCCCCTCTGGGGAAATCCAGAATATCCAGGGTCGTGCCTATTTCATCATGTTCTTTAGGCTTAAAAGAAAATTCAGGAACTTTACCCCAGGTCCGGATAACCTTGTTGTCCGCTTCCGAACTGCCGATCGGGGTATCTTCCGCTGGGATGTTCGGAATCAGCAGATGAAGCCCCCTGGTTTTTTCTTCTTTAACTTTTAATTCTTCGTCCAGCTCCTTGATCTTTGCGGAAAGGGCCTTCATTTCTAAAATAACCTCCGGCGATGGTTTAACTTTGGAGCTCTGGTTGCGCTGGTTCTTTAAGTCATCAACGGTCTTGCTCAACTCACGCCATTCCAGGTCAGCCACGACATAATCGTCAACGATCTGAACGTCCTGGCCTCTTGTACTAAGAGCCTTTTTAATAAAAGCTGGATCTTCACGTAATAGTCTGGGGTCTAGCATGATCTAGATCACGACTCCTTTCGGATAGGAACCCAGAAGTTTGAAAAATGATGCGGTATCCTGGACTATCTCCAAAGCTTCTGCCACTGATTTGTCCTGAACAGAACCTTCGAGGTCAATAAAGAACAAATAATCACCGATCTCTTTTTTGGCCGGGCGGGATTCGATCTTGGTCAGGTTAAGCTTTCTTTTGGCGAATTCGCCTAATACCTTATATAAGCTTCCCGGCTGGTCCTTGGCCAGAGAAAAGACCATCGAGGTCTTATCCTTGCCAGACGGCTTGGGCTGGTCCTGACCGATAACTACGAAGCGGGTCATATTCCCCTTATAGTCGTTAATATTTGACGCTGCTATTTCCAGACCGTAAAGCTTGGCCAAATTAGCATGACCGATCGCCGCAAAATTCGGCTTCTTCCATTTAGCGACCAACGAAGCCGCATCCGCGGTACTGTCCGCTTTATGGGTATTGACCTTGGGCCAGGTCGTACGCAGAAAATTCTGACATTGGGCGATCGGCTGGGGATGAGAGATCACGTCGGTTATCTTGCTGATCTTGGCTCCTGGCAGGACCAGCAGGTTGTTCACGATCGGCAGGTCGATCTCCTTTTCGATCAGGACATCGCTGTTGACCAAAAGGTCCATGGTCGTAGTTATCGAGCCCTCGATCGAGTTCTCGATCGGCACTACCGCTTTTTCCGTTTCCTCATTTTCGACCGCCTTGATCGCGTCAAAGATCGTCTCGTAGGGAACTAGTTTCAGGTCGCTGTTCGCCACAAAGTAAAGTCCGGCGGCCTCGGAAAAGGTTCCGCTCGGTCCTAAAAATGCTACTTTATTCTTATTGCTCTTCATATAACTGGATCTCCATTCCAGACTCCTTGAGCATCTGCATCGCGGCATCGTCGGGATAAAAACCTTTAAATACGATCTTTTTCAGGCCGGCATTGATCAGCATTTTGGTACAGATGATACAGGGCATGTAGGTACAATACATCGTCCCTCCGCCGATCTTCGCGCCATGGATCGCGGCCTGGATGATCACATTCTGCTCAGCATGCAGACCCCGGCATAATTCATGCCTCTGACCGGAAGGAACGTTCATTTGTTCCCGCAGACAGCCGGTCTCCTGGCAATGCTTGATCCCGCGAGGCGAACCGTTATAGCCGGTCGCCAGGATCTGTTTGTCCTTGACGATAATCGCTCCTACCTGCCTGCGTAAGCAGGTAGACCGGAGGGCCACGTCCTCAGTTATCTTCATAAAGTATTCATCCCAACCGGGACGGGGGCGTATAGTGGATATTTTTGACATAGTTTGTCCACTTCTCCTTTCACTTTAGTTTCGACTTGGGCAGTAAGCGCTCCTGCCTTTAAATTATCGATCACTTCAGTGATGATCGAAGCAAGTTTTTTCATCGCATCCTCGTTCATCCCGCGCGTAGTTACCGCCGGCGTACCGATGCGGATACCGCTGGTCACAAAAGGACTTTCGGTTTCGAACGGAATGGTATTCTTGTTCACTGTTATATTAACTTCATCGAGCGCTTTTTCGACCAGCTTGCCGGTCAAGCCCTTGCTCTTTACATTTAATAACATTAGATGATTATCGGTACCGCCGGAGACCAGCTTGATCCCGTTGTCCATAAAAGCCCTGGACAGAGCCGAGGCATTCTTCACAACTTGTTGCTGGTAGGTTTTAAATTCCGGCTTCAAGGCTTCGCCGAAAGCAACTGCTTTGCCCGCGATCACATGCATCAAAGGACCGCCCTGGATGCCGGGGAATACGGCCTTGTTGAAATTATATTTTTCATTGATCGCCGCACTGGACATGATCATCCCTCCGCGCGGACCGCGCAGGGTTTTGTGAGTTGTCGTGGTCGTGATATGAGCATAAGGAATAGAGCTCATGTGCAAATCCGCAGCTATCAGTCCGGCAATATGCGCAATGTCAGCGAACAAGATCGCGCCGACCTCGTCAGCGATCTCGCGCAATCTTTTGAAATCAATTTTCCTGGGATAGGCGCTGGCACCACAGACGATCATTTTCGGTTTGCATTCTTTGGCGATCTTGAGCACGTTATCATAACTTACCTGCTCGGTATCTTTTTCCACGCCGTAGGCTTTGAAATTAAAATACTTTCCGGAAATATTGACCGGACTGCCGTGGGTCAAATGCCCGCCGTGGCTAAGGTCCAAACCCATTACCGTATCGCCAAGTTCCAGACAGGCAAAGTAAACCGCGGTATTCGCCTGGGCGCCAGAATGCGGTTGAACGTTAACGTATTCACAGCCAAATATCTTCTTGGCTCTTTCTATCGCCAGATTTTCGGCAATATCAACATATTCGCAGCCGCCGTAATAGCGCTTACCCGGATAACCTTCGGCGTACTTGTTGGTAAGCACCGAGCCTTGCGCGGTCATGACTTCCATACTGGTAAAATTCTCAGAGGCGATCAGTTCGATCTTGCTGCTCTGACGACCCAGCTCGAGGTTTAAGGCTTCATATATTTGAGGATCTTTGCTCTTCAGGTTTTCGTACATGGGGGCGCTCCTTCTAAGTTGGTCCCCCTAATCTATCATATTTTCCCGATCCGTAAAATGGTGGGATTTGGGCCGTTATTAGGCGTTTTTTCATTGCCCTTGTTTTTCGCACCACAACCTATCCCCACCTCCCCACCGGGATCCCTGCCTCTGCGGGAATGACACATCGAATTCGCGTGGAAGGCCCCTCCTCTTTGTGCCTTTGTGCCTTTGTGCCTTTGTGCCTCCGTGCCTTCATTATATTTCTTGTTGACAACACTATGACCCTAGTAGCTACAATAAGCTTAATTATGGAAAGCATCTTCGGCACCAAGGACCAGGTCAAGCAGGACCTGACCAATATTTTACTTGAGATCAGCGGCAAAGAGCTTAACGATGTCAACGCTAATGATATCTATCGCGCTGTCCAGCAGCTGATCATCCGCAAGCTGATGCCGCTCTGGAAAAAGAACTCCCGGGCTTATGCCAAGGAAAAAGAGATCTATTATTTCTCAATTGAAATTCTGTTAGGACGGATGCTGGGAACTAACCTGCTGGCCTTGAACGCTAATAACGTATTACAGGAAGTGATCCATGAACTTGGTCAGGACCTGGACCTGCTTCAGCATCTCGAGAATGAACCCGGCCTGGGCAACGGCGGTCTTGGCCGGCTTTTTGCCTGCTTTCTGGAATCAATGGCGGCGCTGGGGATCCCGGGCCATGGGGTCTGTCTCCTTTATAAGACCGGCCTGATGAAACAATCTATCGATAAGGCGAGCGGCAAACAGATCGCCGAACCTGATCACTGGAACGCCTCTTATTGCCAGGGCCTGGTCCCCAGACAGGATGAATCGGTCAAGATCGATATCGGCGGCCGCCTGGTCAACGAAGCCAGAGAAGACGGGACGATAGTCGAGAAGGTCGTTGATGCCCATGCCCTGCATATCATGCCCTGGTATATTCCGATCATCGGCCAGAGCAACCATATCAATAACCTCATATTGCTCTCAACCGACGTTTCGCAAAATCTGGACAATGACGTTTTCGATACTTACCTTCAGGGTAATATCAACACCAATCCTTTCTGGAAAGTAATGGTCTCTCTTAAACTTTACCCTTCGGCTAAAAATGAAACTGGCAAGTGGCTACGTTTTGTACAGGAGACCGTTCTGGCTCTTGGCGGTTTACGAGTGATCCTGAATAAAAAGATCCGCTCCTTCTTCCCCGGTGTGGACCTGACCAAAGCATCAGTTGAGAAAAAACGAGAGATCATCAAAAAAGTCTTTGAAAATCTGGCTATCCAGATCAACGATACGCATCCGGCGATCTTAGTGCCTGAGACCATGAGAGTTCTGCTGGACGAATTTCAGCTGGATTGGGACGAAGCCTGGGAGATCGTCCATAAGACCATCGCTTATACGAACCACACCGTTCGTCCTGAGGCTTTGGAAATGTGGGAAATAGATCTTTTCAAAAAGGTCCTCCCCCGCCATTATTCAATAGTGGAAAGAATAAATACCGGCTTCCGCAAAGACATCAAGAGCCAGTTCCCAGGCAATGACCAGCTGATCAACAGGACAGAGATCATCGACCGCATCAACCGCCGGGTCAACATGGCCCGCCTGTCCATCGTCGGGGCTCATAGCGTTAACGGGGTCGCCAGACTGCATAGCGACATCTTAAAGGCCGATCTGTTCAAGGATTTTTACCAGATCTATCCGGAAAAGTTCAACAACAAGACCAACGGGATCAATCATCGGCGCTTCCTGCTGAAGGCTAATCCGGAATTGGCTGAACTCCTGGACCGCAATATCGGCGGGAACTGGCGGGCAGACTGTAATGAATTTCAAAAGATCCATCAAATGAACCTGGCGGAGAACGAGGTTTTCGTTAAGACCTTTCAACAGATCAAACAGATCAAAAAGAGACAACTGGCGGAACACATCAAGACCGCTACCGGGGTAGAGGTTGATATCAACTCCCTGTTCGACAGTCATGTCAAACGCTTTCATGAATACAAACGCCAGCTGATGCAGATCCTGCATATTCTGGTCCTGATCAAAGAGATCGCGGATAAACCAAAGAAAACTTTTTATCCGCGGACCTTTATTTTCGCCGGCAAATCCCCTGAAGATTATTATGAAGCAAAGCTGACGATCCAGTGCGTAAAATACGCTCAGGATATGGCGGAAAAATATGCCAAGGACAAGATCAAGGTGGTCTTTATCCCGAATTACAACGTGACCTGGGCCGAAAAGATCTTTACCGGTTCCGATCTTAGCGAACAGATCCCCAAGGCCGGCCAGGAAGCCTCCGGGACCGGTCTGTTCAAAGCATTATTTAACGGAGCCTTGATCATCGGCACCCATGACGGGGCGAACATTGAAGTTGCCGAAGCGGTCGGCGACCAGAACATTTTCCTTTTCGGCACGAAAGTTGAAGAGATCAATGAACCATTTGACCCGAAAGAAACTATCGCCGCTTTCCCTCCGCTGGAAGAAGTACTTTTAGAATTAAAACACCATCCGGACTACAATTTCTTCTACCATCAGCTGGTCGACCAGGGCGATCCCTGGGCCATCCTGCGTGATTTCATGGAATTCTATAATCTGCAGGAAGACCTGGTCGCGCCTTTCTATTTCAAGCATCCTTATGAATGGTCGCAGAAAGCGATCCGCGCCTTGGGTTCAGCCGGAGGATTTTCTTCGGACCGGACGATCAGGGAGTATGCGAAGGAAATTTGGGGGTTGCTTTAGTAACAACATCAGAAGTAATGAATTAAAGAAGTAAAGAATCCACCACCAATAAATATCCAAAGATCAATAGACTTGCCATTGTCCCGTCATTGCGAGGAGTCCCGCATCGGGGCGACGTGGCAATCTCGAAAAAGTATTGCTTAACGAGATTGCCACGTCGGATGCCTCCTCGCAATGACAGGGGTAATGGTTTCCTCCTAATGACTACTGACTACTTCCAGTAATTCCGCCGCGTGCTTCAAGGTCGTCTCCGTAACCGTCCCGCTCAGCATCCTGGCAATCTCGTGTTGTCTTGCCTTTTCCCGGACTTCATTGACCAGTACCTCGGTATGTCCTGCTTTCACGTTCTTCTCGACCAGAAAATGCTGGTCAGCCTTGCTGGCGATCTGGGGGAGATGCGTTATGCAGATAACCTGCCGAACCCCAGCAAGCCCTTTTAGTTTTTCACCTACGGCGATCGCGGTCTTGCCGCCGATGCCGTTATCGATCTCATCGAAGATCATCGTTCCGGCTTGCTCCGCTTTCCTTAATATGGTCTTTAAGGCCAGCATTATCCTGGAGATCTCTCCGCCAGAAGCGATCTTGACCAGTGGAAGTAAAGGCTGGCCAGGATTGGGAGAGATCAGAAATTCAACCTGATCAATACCGGTGACCGACGGCGCGCCTTCAGCGAAATAAACCTGCAAGGCTGTCTTGTTCATTGCTAAAAGCTGAAGGTCAGCCACGATCTCCTGCTCAAATTTTTTCGCAGCTGCTTTCCTGGCAGAAGAAAGTTTTTTGGCTGACTTCAAATATTCCGCCTCTTTTTCCTTGACGCTGTTGCGCAGGTCTTGCAAAGTATCTTCGCCAAGCTCCACAGCTTCGATCTCTGAGGACAGCTGCTCCTGCTTCGCCAGGATACCACCTATCTCCTCCCCGTGCTTTCTCTTCAGCGAACTGATCGCCGCCATTCGTTCTTCGATCTCTTCCAGTCTGTTCGGATCGAACTCGATCTTGGCGTCGTATCGGCCCAGGCTTCTTTTTAGTTCTTCAATAGTGAACAAAACCTCCTTGAACGCCTGCTCCTCACTTTGCATATCTTTATCGATGTCCGCGATCTCGGCCAGCTGAACAGTTCTGAGCAAGGCGTCCGCTTCGTCCAGGGCAGTCTGACTTCCCTGGGCTAATTGATGAAGCTGACCGGCGTTGCTTAGGACCGCCTTTTCTCTTTCCAGCTCCTGGTCCTCGCCTGCTTTTAAGTTCAAGGCTCTGATCTCTTGCAACTGGAACTTTAGATAATCGAGCTTACCTTCAAGTTCTTTTTTCCGCTCCTCAAAACCTGTCAGCTCGTTCTTTCTTGCGGTCAATTCAGCGAACAAGTCCGCGACCGCCAGCCGGTCTGCCTTAACACCAGCGAAGTCATCGATAAAATCCAGATGCTTTTCGGTCTGCAGTAAAGATTGATGTTCATGCTGCCCGTGCAGGTCGACCAGTTGATCCCCCAGGTTTTTTAGCTGTTGCAGAGTAACGATATCGCCGTTGATCCTGGCCAGGCTTTTCCCGGCACTCGAAACTTCTCGCTTGAGGATGATCTCCTGGCCGCCGTTGCCAATAAATACCGCGGCCACTTCCAGCTTCTCCGCACCTGGTCTTAACAGCTCACTGCTTGCTCTTTCGCCCAGGACCAGGTTCAAGGCATTCAAGATAATAGTTTTGCCTGCTCCAGTTTCGCCGGAAAATACGATAAACCCTGAAGCCAGGTCCATTTCCAGTTCGGCGATCAGGGCGAAGTTTTTGATATGAAGGTGTTGCAGCATTGCTTACATATTATATAGGATTTAGGCACAAAGGCACAGAGGCGCATGACGGAAGAAAGCAGGAAAGCAAGAATACTCCCCCGTCATTGCGAGGAGGCATCCGACGAAGCAATCTCTCCGAGCAATACCCTTCCGAGATTGCCACGTCGCCCCGATGCGGGGCTCCTCGCAATGACGGGGGTTATCCAAAACAAAAACCCACTCCAGGTTCAAATCGATAGCCATAGCAAAAACTCCTTATTCCCATCCGCCCCAAATATCGGCGACTCGATCTCCCCCCTGACCGTAAAGCCCAGCTCGACAGCAGACTGCCTGACCTTGTCCAGGACTTCCTGATGCACCAGAGGGTCTTTGACAATCCCCCCTTTGCCGACCTGCTCCGGCCCCGCTTCAAATTGAGGTTTGACCAGGGCGATGATGTCAGCCTTGACCGTCAGGCAGTCTTTTACCGCGGGCAAGATCTTGTATAAGGAAATGAACGAGACATCGATCACTGCCAAACTTGCTCTGGGCTGATCATCTCCGCCATACAGCTCCTGAGGAGTTAAGTAACGCATATTCACTCGTTCTTTGACCACGACACTGGGATCACTGCGCAGTTTCCAGTCCAGCTGACCGTAACCCACATCGATCGCATAAACCTTGCCGGCCCCGTTCTGTAAAAGACAGTCCGTAAACCCTCCTGTCGAAGCTCCCACATCAAGACAAATAGCGTCTTGCACCTGAAGCGGAAAAACCTGCAAGGCCCGGGCCAATTTCATTCCACCCCTCCCCACGTAAGGACTTTGGTCGCCCAGTATCCTGATCCTAGCCGTGACCAAAACTTCTTTCCCGGCCTTATCAATCTTCTCCTCATCGACCAGCACCAGGCCAGCCATAATAAGGCCTTGAGCCTTGTGCCGCGTAGAACATAGACCCAGGTCGACCAGTAATATGTCCAGTCGTTTTTTTTCTTTCATTTACCCGCCTTAAAAATAACAGTTGTATTTTAAAATTAGATTTAGTATATTTATATTACGTTATACTTATCAAGTATAGCCAAGAAACCTTAGGAGGCATATTAAATGAGAATGAAAGAAAAAGGATTTACCCTTGTAGAACTGTTGATCGTGATGGCGGTAGTAGCCATTTTGGTCGCCATCATCATACCATCTTTTAAAGGTATGCAGGAAGAAGGATATTTATCCAAGGCCGAGCAGGAAGTCCAAACCCTGCAGACCGCAGTTGAATCATATTACCGCCATAACGGAGAATACCCCCCAGATCTAACCGCAAGCTTATTGGCAGCAAAACCTCAGATAATCTACCAGTCCCTGGCCGATCCCTGGACCACTGGTACCACCATCGACGGAACAAGCAAGAAAACCTATGGTTATGTTACTGGAAATGATACTGATTTTGGTCTTTGGAATATCATATATTCTCGCAGTATCGGCAGAGAAGACAATACGACCTGGGATGCGGTCGCCAATGTGATTTCTAAAAATGTAACCACCTGGAATGCTGATATAGCGGCAAGTAACGCGCCAATTAATTTCTAATTGAAGCGGGTCAGGGGCTTTACCCTGCTGGAAGTACTGTTCGTCATGGCAGTGATCTGGATCATTGCCAGTACAGTATTGCCTTCTTTCCGCGGTTTTCAGAATGAAGC
>JBAZXJ010000025.1:0-11451 GCA_041659865.1 Candidatus Margulisiibacteriota bacterium
AAGCCACTCCTGTGATCAGGATATCGATCGGAGCCTGCGGATTGGTAGTGCCAATACCTATGTTCCCGGTATTATTTATGAACATCCTGTTCAGCCAGCCGCTGCCTAGCTTGTACGTCTTAAGCGCTATCTGTCCTGAACCCATAAGGTTCAATGTGGCGATGATTCCATGAACGGCAACCTGCCTTTCCGTATTTGCGCCCAGATTGATGCTGCCTGACACGAAAAGACCGCCGTCAACATAGAGTTTGTCCCCTGTGGACTCCGCGCCTATACCGATACTTCCGTTAGTGCTGACCAACACAGCACTACCACCACCAGGCTTGCTCAAGCCGCCAGCCTGCAAAGCGTAGCCTACACTATTTATCCTGGTGCGAGGCGCCAGTATTTCCCCTCCGACCACAACTTCCAGATAAGCACTTTCCCCACTAAATACATTAGAACTTACCTGATCCAGTACAACGCTATAAATACCTTGATTAACATCCACGCTGATATTACTTGTCGACCAGAGCAGATCCCCTGCGGCCTGGGACGTAGGGTCATCGTAGATCTTGAAGGTCATGGTCAGCGTCGAATTCACCAGCGCACCGTTCTGCAGCAGACGGCCCGAGTAGGTCAGTTGATTGGGCACGGCGAGGGCGGATATCGTCAACATCGAGAGCAGAGTGATTCCTAAAAGCGTTTTTTTGAACATGTGAGCCTCCTGTTAATTGCATGTAGCATATAGCATACAGTAGATTAGAAAAGACCGACCTCTACTACATGCTGTATGCTACCTACTATCTACTGTCCCGATTATCCCCAATACCCACGAATAATGCAATCAGTATTTTCGGGCATGCTGAAACACGGATTTCACGGATTTATGAGGATTACACGGATTTACCACCCCTCCCGTATCAGGCTTGGTGGCGGCGGCGGGGGAAATCTGTGTAATCCGTGTTTCGTCGTCCACAAAGAGGTGACGTCAGCGGAGAGGGGTTAGGGGTGAGGTGTTCACTGCGCCCGCCAATACGGCAGGCGCCGAAATGGATCAAAGGTCTGACTACCCAGCATCGGCGTATATAACCTTGGATCGTAACGAACGCTGAGCGTCTTGTCCGCCGGCATACGCAAAATATTTCCGCCGCTGCTCCCGCTGATGGCGAGACTACCGTATATTTCCACAGGGCCGCCCTGCCCGTTGTTATCGAGCTCCAGATATTTCTCCGCGTACAAAGCCGCCTTGATATTCAGCGTATTCGTGTTTGGTTTGCTGAGCAAAATGAACTCCGAGGTGACCAGGGTCAAGGAATCCTTCAGATGTAAAGGCCGAAGATCGCCGTTGATCACGATCTCATTAGATGGATCAGCCGCCAGGGTGATATTCCCGGAATAGACCCCGCTGATATCGATCTTGCCGAAGACATAGGCCACGCCAGGATCGGAAAACTCGATCGGATTTGCGGTCGTCCCTGAATATGTTTGATTCCCAACACGGTCATTGAAAACAGCCTGAGCCGCTAACATCAGATCGGCATAATTAAAAGAAACCGGTCCAGCGGCGTTCTTGATATTGATCGAGGCGGCTGGACTGCCGGAGCTCCAGCCAGAGGCATCAGCCGTTACCGTTTCGCCAAAGACCCAGGCCATTCTGTCGATGATTTTATCCCCACTGCCCCAAAAGCTGATATTCCTGCTCACGGCCAAGATCGAACCACCCCGGACCGAAAGCGTCGGGCCCCAGTTAAAGGTATTAGTGAGATCGGGATCGGGACCCAGCCAGACCGCGTAGTTAAAACCTTGCAGGTTACTGCTGACATTATTGGCCAGGGAATAACTGCTGGTATAGGTGACGATCTTTTTAATGAAGTAATTACTATAATTAGGGAAATAGCCATAGCCAACCACATTGATACTGCTGATCACCTCGAATTTATACTCCCCCTGAAGCAAGGTACGCAGGGCGCTTGCCCCGATAAAATTCGTGCTGACATTTCGCAGATACCAAAAGCCTTCTTCCGCTGCGGTTTCCGCCAAAGACAAGGCGATGATCTCGTTCTGACGGTTCTGGGCGTTACCGAACTGGCTTTGCAGCAGCTCCACATAGGTTACGCCGATCGCCAGGATGGCGGCCATCATAATGATCACGGTGATCAAGATCACGCCTTTATTGCTGGCCATAATTCCAATTCCTCATGCGTATCGTGCTGGACAAGGTCACCGCGTAGGGCTCGGAAAAAGAATTGTTGGTAGGCGTATAGGCGTTCAGGGTCAGGGAGACGACCGGCTTGTTAAGCGAGAATACCGTATTTCCTGAAACAACATTATTACAGAGAACATAAGAAGCAGATGAGGTCTCGGACCAGCGGGAATACCAAAGCTGATAACTGGTCGCCCCTGGCTGTAAAAAGAAATTGATGGTGTTCCCTCCGCTGCGCAGGAGCAGATGTTGTCCGGTGATCAAGGTCGCTTCCTCGGCGGTCCTGATCTCATTTTCAATTTTATACATCCCGTTGAATATGTTCTGATAAAGATCGTTCTCGTCCTTGGCGATGACAAAGTTCGTTAATGAAATATTATAGATGGCCAGCATCGTACCCATGACCAGCGAGATCATCAGCAGGACTATCATCATTTCCAGCAAAGTAAATCCGTTCGGTCTGTTCATGGGTTATAAAAATTGGCCAGGATACGTATCAGGTCAACGCTGTAACCGTCACGGAAACGGGCGTTGATCGAGACCAGCTTAAAGTCCGTGGGCTGATCGGACACGCTCATTAACCGGTTAGTGTTATTGGTCACGTTCTGCCAGTAGTATACCCCAACACTGATCGTCGCTGAGTTCCGGGTAAGGACCAACCCTGCATAATCATCAATGTCATCCCAGGTGCCGCGATCCTCGGTAACCTCGCCATCGTCCCGCAGGCCAAAGGTCGAAGCGGATGGCTTGGGCATCAAGCCGGGATCCTCAAAACATTTACTGCTGATCTCGTCCTGTAAAGCGCTCATTACCGGAAATACCTTGACCTGGTCCTGGCGGAAATAACTCTCGGTATTTTGAAAGATGAATAACCTGGTCAGCGGAACGAGCAGTACGGCGATAAAACCGATCGTGATCATGACCTCGATCAGGGAGAAACCTTTCTTCATTGCGCCCCTTGCCTTAAAGACGTGGCCATGCCGAACATCGGCAGCAGGAAGGAGGCGGAGATAAAGCCTACCCCGACCGCGATTATGACCAGGGCGGCCGGTTCCATCATGGCCATCTGCCGCTTGATCTTGTAGTCGGTCTCCTGATCGTAATAATCAGCCATTTCCAGGGCCATGACATCCAGCGAACCTGATTCCTCACCGATCCCCAGCATTTGGACCATCAGAGAAGGAAAGATCTTGCTTTCACCAAGCGGCGCGGCGATACCCTTACCATCCTTGACCGATTCAATGACCTTTTTTACTTCCTTGGCCACCACGGTATTGTCCGCCGCTCCGGCGCTAAGCTCCAGGGCACGGATCAAAGGGACCCCTCCACGATGAAGCACCCCAAGCGTGCGTACAAAGCGCGAAATAGCCACATTATGCGTGATCGGGCCGAAAATAATGATATGCAGCTTCAGCCAGTCGAAACCGAACCGCCCCCAGGGAGTTTTATCAATAAAATAGATCGCGACGACAAAGCTGATCACGCTCATGATAATATACGCATAGTAATGGAGGATAATATTGCTGACCGTGATCAGAACTACCGTGGGCATTGGCAGTTTAACATTATAGCTGACGAAGATTTCCATGAACCTGGGCAGAACGAAGGTGACCATGGCGATCATGATCAGGATACCGGCCCCGATCAGGATGACCGGATAGATAGCCGCGGAGATGATCTTGTTCTTGAGTTCCCGGGAAGCTTCCAGAAATTCCACGACCTGCATCAGCGAATACTCCAGCTCGCCCTTGCTTTCGCCGACCGCGATCATACTGACCAAAAAGTCAGAGAAGATATTAGGGTACCCGCGAAAAGAGTTAGATAAACTGGACCCTTCCCCGATGTCGTTTTTTACCGCCTGACAAACGGTCTTCAACCGCTTGTCCTCGGTCTGCAAAATGATCAGGTCCAGAGCTTTGTAGATAGGGATACCAGCCTTGATCACAACGGACATCTGGCGGAGAAAAAGTAGCAGGACATTTTCCTTGATCCCGCTGATCATTTCCATGGCCTTCTGGAAAGCGTTCTTTTCCAGGAGCTTGAGTTCGATCGAGGTCATACCTTTGAAATACAGATAATCCATGACCATTTGTTCATTGGCCATGGTCAAGGTATCGGTGACTTTTTTTCCTGTTGCCGGGGATAACGCAGTATATCTATAAAGAGGCATTACTTTCCTTTACTTGGCTACGCGGATAACTTCTTCTAAAGTGGTCAGGCCTTGGAGCGCTTTACGGATCCCATCCTCTTTTAAGGTAACCATGCCTTCCTGGCGGGCGATCTCTCTGACCTGGGTCGAGGAAATACCCTTGGCCATGATCATGTTCTTGATACTGTCGCTGGAAAGCATCAGTTCATAGATCCCCATACGGCCCTGGTAGCCGGTACCTTTACATTCCTTACAGCCCTTACCCTTGATGAACTCCATTGATTTGAGCGACCGGTTCTGGATACCGATATATTCCTTGTTGATCTCTTCGGAATAGCTCCGCACCAGCATGCCCTTCTTGTCGCGGTGTTCCGCTTTGCCGTCGTTAGCTTCCTCCAGCAAATTGGCCCAGCGTAAGGATTCCGTATCGGGAACATAATGGGCCTGGCAGCGGGGGCAGTTCAAACGTACCAGCCGCTGGGCCAGTACGCCGACGATAGAGGAAGAGATCAGAAAAGGTTCAACGTTCATTTCGATCAGACGGGTGATCGAAGACGGCGCGTCGTTGGTATGCAAGGTCGCCAGGACCAAATGGCCGGTCATGGCAGCCTGAAAGGCTATTTCCGCGGTTTCCGCGTCGCGGATCTCACCGACCAGGATGATATCAGGGTCCTGACGCAGAAAATGCCTCAAGCCTTTGGCAAAGGTCAGGCCAGCTTTAACATTTACCTGGGCCTGGTTGACCATGTCCAGCTGGTATTCGATCGGGTCCTCAATGGTCATGATGTTCTTTTCGCTGTTCTTGATCTTGTTAAGCACGGAATAAAGGGTCGTTGTTTTTCCTGAACCTGTAGGACCGGTCACCAGGATGATCCCGTAGGATTGATTGATGATCGACATGAAACGATGAAAAGATTCTTCCATCAGGCCAAGCTGTTCCAGACCGATCTGGATACCTTCGCGGTCAAGCAGCCGGATAACGATCTTTTCACCTTCCATGATCGGGAAAGAAGAGATACGCAAGTCGACGACTTTTTCCTCGAGCTTGACCTGAAAACCGCCGTCCTGGGGCAGACGCTTTTCAGCAATATCCATCTTGGCCAGGATCTTGATACTGGAGATCAGTGACTGGCTGAACTGGCGGGGAAAGGTCAATACAGAATGCAGAACGCCATCCACGCGAAAGCGGACATCGAGCATTTTTTCCGTCGGTTCAAAATGGATATCGCTGGCTCTTTCCCTAACAGCATGTGAAATTATTAAATGCAGGATCTGGTTGACCGGACCAGCTGAGGCGGTTACCTGGAAAACCCTGTCGCCACCGACCTGACCGATCGCTACGCCTTCTATACCCTCTGCCCCAAGGCTTTCCACGATCTTCTTGATCGAACTGTAGACCCCATATTGCTGGTCAAGGATAGTATTGATCTCGCTTAACGGCGCGATCACCGGCTGGAGCTTACAGCCGGAATGGTACTCCAGCTCTTCCACCGCGTACATATTGAGCGGATCGACCATGGCGATGGTCAGAATACCGAAGACCTTGAACAGAGGTATTACCGTATATTTTCTGGCAACCTCAGAGGGGATCGCCTTGATCGCGGTCTGATCATACTTCTTCTGGTTCATGGAAATTACTTGATAGCCGGTATATTCCCCTAAAAATACGGCCAGCTCATGGTCGTCAACAAAACCCAGCTCCATCAAAGGGACCAGAAATCTTTCGTTACGCTCCAAACCCTTTAGCTTGGCATCCTCCAGCTGGGAAGGATTGATCAGCTTTGCTTCCAGCAGAGCTTCTTCCAGGCCTAGATTTTTCCGGAAGCTATTGGTCATTTTTTGCTTTTCCGCTGAGCCACCAGGGTTTTCAACTCTTCTTCGCTATTCACATAGAAAAAATGTCCATCCAGTTTGGTTACCTTTAAAATACTCAGACATTCCAAAGGGATGGCGACAAAACCCATGATCCCGCTGGTCTTGGCGATGATCATGGCCCGGGAAGCGAACATGGCCAGCGCTGCGCTGTCCAGAAAGCCGGAACCCAAGAGCTGAAAAGCCAGACAGCTATGGTCTTCCAAAATGTAATTATCCAGCAGTTTGCCGATATTGGCCGCATCCTCCAGTTCAACATCTCCGCTGATATTGATCAGGATATAACCCTTTTCTTCTTTGATTTCTATATCTTCCATGGTAAATTAAGTATAACATTAAGGAAAAGCAATGCCAAACGTTTTTATTGAGAATATCCAGCCGGCACATGACCGCATCAGCATTATTGGGCCAGCGCATCATCATTTGATACATGTCCTGCGTTTACAGGTGAATGACCATTTAAATGTTCTGGATAACGCCGGGCATATTTATGAAACAAAAATATCGACCTTAAGCAAGAACTCTGCTGACTGCCAGATCATCAGGACCGCAGCGGTATCAGCGCTTGCCTATAAACTCGTGCTGGCCCAGGCACTGATCAAGGGAGAAAAGATGGACTGGCTGGTCCAGAAAGCGACCGAGCTCGGCGTGTCAGAGATCCTTCCGCTGATCACGGAGAGAACCCAGGTCAAGCTGTCCGTGGCTGATGCCGTTCATAAGCAAGTTCGCTGGCAAAGTATCGCCCAGGCGGCGGCCGAACAATGCGAGAGGAGCGATCTGCCGGTGATCAGCAAGCCTGTTGCTTTGAAAGGATATCAGCCAGGGAAGTCAGCCAATGAGCTCAGCTTGCTTTGTGCAGCGCGCAGCCAGGCCGAGAAACTACAGAGCAACACCCTGCCTGGATCACCAGGAAAGATAACTATTTTTGTTGGTCCGGAGGGCGGGTTCAGCGCGGAAGAAGAAAATACTTTGATAGATAATGGTTGCAGGCCGATCTCTCTGGGGTCGAATATCCTGCGCGCCGAAACAGCCGCTATCGCCTGCTTAAGCCAATTGAACCTTTTTCTTTAGCACGCCTTTCAGCCATAAAATAAAAAGCAGACAGTTCAGTCCTGTCTGCTTTTCGTTAAAATTATCGAAAGAAAAACTATTCGATGTTAGCGCTGATCACGGAAGCGATCTGCATCATATCAATAGTTCCGCCGACTTGCAGGCCGGTCAGATCGGTCAATTTACCGCTCTTGCTCTTTACTTTGGTATTCTTGAATACCTTCAAAAGCTTGGCATCAGCAACGATATACTTGCCAGCGCCTTCGGCCTTGCCGTTAGCTTTTGTTGTCTGCAGTTTGTTGGCCTTGATATAGTCCCAGATCTTCTTGGTAATTACCAGTCTTGGTAAAGAACTGCTCCCGCAGAATTCTGCCAGGTCGCTCTTCAATTTCACCGGTTTATTCAATCCTATTTCTGCCATCTTGCACTCCTTTTATATTTATTCGCTGGGCAGTATAGCACAAGGGCCGGGAAAAAGAACAGGCAGAACATAAATAATTGAGAATTAGATGAACTCCTGCCGATAAACATCAGGAGATCATTCTAATATCAGGAGACAGCTTTCATTATGTTAAACAAGATCATTGCCTCAGGGCGAGAACAGACCAGGATCGCGATCATGATGCCGGCGCTGGTCACGGTCACTCGCGGGGACTGGGATTCTTTATCAGAACAGGACCGCTGTCGTCTGATCAAGATGGACCAGGTCCTGCCCATGCGGAACGCCGACGAACTGCGTGCCAGGTTCGCGAACGCTTCAGCAGGCGTACCGGACCGGGATATGTTCCTGATGACCATTAATGATCTGCTGGTCGCCAGCGTTGCTCTCTGCTACAGCGTTGCTGAAATATCCACGATGGGTACGATCATCGGGCCTGAGGCTGAGCATACCTCTCTGGCTGAAGCAAGACGAGCTTATTTTTATACGATCAATTCTACTTTCTCAGAGTCTGTAGAGGCGGTCCGTCTGCTGGAACTGGGGGGCGGAGCTACCCTGCTACCCCGAAAACCGAAGAGCGTAGGCCAGGCCCTGATCTACGGGGCGTCAGTGATCATCTCTCAATTACATCCCCAGATCAAGGTCCATCAGTCCTATAGTCCCTACAAGACCATCGGCAATACCAAAGGCATCGGTTTCCATCAATTCATGAAAGGTTATTTGAACGACCTGCTGCTCTTCGATCAGGTATCGTTGCGCAAAGCCTCGACCTCGGTCAGTGCTCTGGCAACTGCGTTAGGTCTGCCAACGAGCCTTTCGGCCAAGAAGCTGCTGGAAACTACGCCTTGGATAAGGACTATCCTGGATAACGCACCACATATCGCGCCTAATGCCCAAACTCTACATTTTCAGCCAACTCTGGACCTGAGATCGCTGGCGCTCCGACTCAAGGATAAACTGACCCTGCCGGCTCATATTGTTAGGAATGTAGTAGAACTTTACAACTCTATCGAGAAGACAGAGATCCTGCCTCCACGGCCAATAGCTGAGCTGGAAGCGATGAGAAGCGCTCTGCAGGATGCCTTGAACAAAGAGGTCCCGGTAACCGAACTGGATACGCTGGAGCTGGTCCTCTACATGGCCCGGTTATATCAGGATGATGCCCGCTACTATGTCGGACTTTTCCATCGCGGTAACGGAGCCCAGAACGGTCCGCTTTATCCGGAAAGCAATCTGCCGGATGCCGATTCGCATCGTTTCAATACGAGCTTCATATATCAGGAGTAGAGACCGCCAGTTAATTGTCTTTGTGATTTATAACAGATTGACCTGTTAACTGTAAGATTATAAGGAGTGTCGTCAATGTTCGGTCCGCCTACGCCCCTTGTCGGCCGTAGCTTTAGCGAAGGTCGATCGGCTCCGGCGGACAGCCTTCGCTCTAAAAACTTTTGGGCATTTCCCGTAACATATCGCTGGGAATCTAATAGGCTGGCCTGCCAGCCGAAGCTCTTAAAACTTTCCCAAAAGTTTTAAGAGCGAAGGCTGGTAGCCCTAACGGGAATCGAACCCGTATTACCAACGTGAGAGGCTGGCGTCCTAACCGTTAGACGATAGGGCCGTAACGGAAGCCAATTGTAATGGCAATGCTGGGGTTTTACAAGATAGCCAAGAATAGGCACAAAGGGAAAGGAGTAACCCTCCGTCATTGCGAGGAGTCCCGCATCGGGGCGACGTGGCAATCTCGGTTAAAGAGATTGCTTCGTCGGCTGCCTCCTCGCAATGACGGGAGCATATTCTTGCGGCCAAATGGCAACTGTCTAACTGGCCGCCTGGCGGCCGCCCGACAGCCCCGGATAAGCAAAATCAATGCCCTCTCGTTCGAAGGCGGACTTTATCCCCAGGTTTATCAGCTGCTGGACCTCTACATATTTATTGTAGTCCTTGCTGAGCACAAAATACACCGTCTCAATGACTAGGCTGTAATCGCCAAAAGAAATAAAGTTCGAGCGGTCGAACATGGTCGCTGGTATCCGCGAGATGATCTCCTTGATCAGCACGGGGATCTTTTCCATTTTATCGATACTGGTCTGGTAAGAAACGCCGACGCGGAATTGTACCCGGCGCTTGTCCATACGCTTGTAGTTACCGACGCGCGAGTTGGTCAGGTCGGAATTGGCGAAGATCAGCTGTTCGCCGTTCACCCCCCGGACCTTGGTCGTCTTGATGCCGATGTTCTCCACTGTCCCCTGGGAGTCACCGACGATTATGTAGTCCCCTATCTCAAAAGGTTTGTCAAAAAAGATAGACAGGTAACTGAAAAAATCCTTTAGCACTGCCTGGGCAGCCAAGGCTACTGCTATACCGCCTACTCCCAGGCCCGCCAGGATCGAGGAGACTTTAAAACCAAGATTGTCCAAAAGAAAGATCGCGGCCAGTCCCCAGATAATAAAGCGGACCAAACCAAGGATACCTTTGAGGCTTTGCTTTTTACCTGCGTCTTCCTCGCCTTTTAGCCAGTATTTCTCAAGAGAAAATACGATCAGAGAAATAGTGAAACGGATCAGGTAGACCGTGATCAGGACCAGGCCGGCGGAATTTAGCAGGGTCAACATGTTCTCGCTAAGCACCAGCCAATGGATGGTGATATAGAGCACTCCGTAATAGGCCAAAAGGTCTATCGTCTTTTCTGTATAGGAAATAATAAAATCATCCAAGGCCGGTTTGCTTTTTTTTGCCAGGGAGTTAAGGTAGCGCATTAATATTTTTTTGGCCGCGAAAACAAAAACACTGCCCAAACCAAAGAGGGCAAGAAAGACAAAATAGTCCAGAAAAGAATTGTTCAGCCAGGTATTTTGCCAGAAGTCGTTAAGCATTTTAGCTCCTTGGATTTTGAGATGAGGGTATTATAGCAAATAGAGACAAAGGCACATAGGTGAATTGGTTATGTGAATCATGACAGAAGCAAAGAAGCAAAGAAGTAAAGAAGTAAAGAAGTAAAGAAGTAAAGAATAAATGAATTATAGGAGTTACGCTGACAGGAGGCTCTATATTGTATTATTCTCCGTTCTCTACTTCTCTACTTCTTTACTTCTTTACTTCTGTATTCCTTCCTAGATCATCTGCAAACAAAAATAAACCGTCGTCCCCTGCCCTGGCCCTTCGCTTTCTACCCCGACGGCTTTTTTTTCATCTATTTGCAGCAGGCATTCCAGATTCTTCGTGATATGTCCGCTGATGTCCTTTTTCAATTCCATCAGACCTCTGCCCGTCCCCACGATATCCTGGTGTTCGCGTTTGCCATCCATGACCCCTGCCAGGTCCATGATCCCCAGTCCGTTATCTCTGATCGAGATCCTCACGTAGTTATTGAATATTTTCTCGATGTTGACCGTTATCTCCAACACTTCTTTGTTCGGGTCTCTGTATTTGACCGCGTTCCATAGTATCTCATCAAGGTGTTTCTTGATGATCGTTCTGTCGATCATCAAACGATCATGGACTTCAACGCTGCATTTATAGTTGACTTTCAAAACCGGCGGCTTTTCCATGTTGCAGTGACTGGCGATCATTTCCTTGATCTGGTCTTCCTGAAAAAATTCCAGTTTCCGGAATTCTTCTGCTTTCAGATTTTTCATATTGCCGAAATTTCCCGTACGGATATACTGATCAGCGAACCTGACATGGGCGGTCCCTTTGCTGATCAGTTTTCTGGCTATCTCGATCTGACCGCCGGCCTTTTGCGGGTCCAAAATATTC
>JBAZXJ010000026.1:0-11165 GCA_041659865.1 Candidatus Margulisiibacteriota bacterium
AATATGTTGAGTATGAGGCTAATGGTGATAGTATAATGAACAATATTGATGCTAGGCGGCCAAAATTCATCATATTACGCATCTATTGGCTGGAATGTGCTGGTATAAAGTATAATGAGTTCAAACCGCAGATCATCAGCAGAGGATATGCGCAAGTGTTCATTCAAGATGAGTTTGTAATCTATAAATATACAGGTGGTAAAAATGTTTAAAGATAAAAGGATCCTGGTCACTGGCGGAGCTGGATTTCTAGGGTCACATCTTTGCGAAAGACTGTTAAAGGCGAACAATGAAGTAATATGTTTAGATAATTTTTATACTGGCCGAAGAGCCAATATCGCCCATCTCTTATCAAATAAATCATTTGAATTGCTCAGACATGATGTTTGCTTTCCGTTATATATTGAAGTTGATGAGATCTATAATCTGGCTTGTCCAGCTTCTCCGATACATTACCAGTTCGATCCCGTGCAAACTACTAAAACATCTGTGCACGGCGCAATTAATGTCTTAGGGTTGGCGAAAAGGATAAAAGCCAAGGTGTTGCAAGCTTCAACCTCTGAAGTTTATGGCGATCCAAATATCCATCCGCAAACAGAGGATTATTGGGGAAATGTAAACCCTATCGGTATCCGGTCTTGCTATGATGAAGGTAAGCGTTGTGCTGAAACCTTGTTCTTTGATTATTATCGTCAGCACAAACTAAGGATAAAGGTGGCCAGGATATTCAATACATATGGCCCGCGAATGCATCCAAATGATGGCAGAGTGGTCAGTAATTTTATTGTCCAGGCTCTCAACGGAGATCCGATAACTATCTATGGCAAAGGACTACAGACCAGAAGTTTTTGCTATGTGGACGATCTGATCGGCGGTCTGGTTAAACTTATGAACAGTGGCGATGATATCACGGGGCCGATAAATATTGGCAATCCTAAAGAGTTTACGATCATCGAACTGGCTGAAAAGGTGATCAAAATGACCGGTTCCAGCTCAAAACTGGTATTTAAGCCTTTGCCGCAAGATGATCCTACTCAACGTCAGCCGAACATATCTTTGGCAAAAAGCAAATTGAAATGGCGGCCGGAAGTTGAGCTGGAAGAGGGTCTGGATAAAACCATCAAGTATTTTAAAAAGATATTATAAGCAAATAGCAGATTATCAGTTAAGGAGACAGGTGTGAATATTAAGTGTACGGTGTGCCAAAATGACCAGCAAATAAAAACTATCGATAAGAGAATGAACATTTACTACTGCGGTAATTGTCAGCATACTTTTACTAACGTTGAAAAGCAGAACAAAGATGATTATAGCGATAAATATTATGATGAAGATCATAAGCAATGGTTCAACAACCCTAATTATTGGTTGTTTGATCTAATTATCCATAATGTGATCGAATTGTCCAAAGGTAAAGAGATCAAACTGCTGGATGTTGGTTGCGGGAACGGGGATTTTCTCAAATATATCAGAAAGATCGTTCCTCAAGCCAAGCTGGTAGGTGTTGATCTGAACGATAACAAGTATGAAGGTATCGATTTTATCAAGGAAGATTTTATGTCCCTGGCAGACCTTGGGAAAAGATATGGACAATTCAGCACAATTGTAACTTTGGCCGTTATTGAGCATATCGATGATCTGAACAAGTTCGTTAATAGCATGAGGGATATACTGCAAAATAACGGATATTTGATAATTATGACCATTAACAATGACAGCTTGATATATCGGGCTGCCCGGTTATTATGCAAGATCGGGTACCGAACACCGTTCGACAGGTTATACTCTTCCCATCACCTGCAGCATTTCACCAATCGCTCGTTAAGTAAACTCATGGAAAAACGAGGTTTCAAGGCAGTTCGTATGGTCAATCATAATTACCCCTTGAAAGCCGTGGATGTTCCCGGGAAAAATCCATTGGTCACCATGATATTCAAGATCTCCGTGGCCATTTTGTTCCTCTTATCTATCCCAACCAATAGCCAGCAACTGCAGACGATAATCTACAAAAAGATCGAATAGTACCAGTATTTACAGATGAAGATAAAAAGCACCTTTATAGTTACTGCTTTGATCATCATTTTAGGTTGCATATATATATTCGGGAACGTTGCTGATATACCTTTCGTTCGCTGTGACGAAGGATGGATCACTCAAGCACCTTATATGTTGGCTACCACCGGCAGATTCGCCAGTCCTATGTTCAGGGGCTATTATAATAACGAGAATAAGTTCACCCAGCATCTGCCTTTTTACTACCTGTTCGTCGCCCTTAGCTTTAAATTCTTTGGTTACGGTATTTTGCAGGGCAGGTTGGTCTCCCTGTTCTTTTGCCTGCTGGTATTATCATTCACTTTCTTGATCGGGAAATTATTGATACCGGACAAGAAAACGTATTGGGGACTTCCTGTCTTGCTGCTTTTAACGACGCCGTATTATTTTGTGATATCCAGGACCATCAGGCCGGAGATAGCGGTGGCGTTCTTCGTGCTCTTAAGCTATTTTTTGTTGCTGCAATATTACAAATTCCGTAAGTATAAGAGCAATATAGTATTGTTATTTGCAGGACTGATTTCCGGATTGGCTTTGGTCTCGCATGTGCCAGGAGTATTTGTTGCTGCTTATTGCCTCCTCCTGATATTTTGCTATGAATGGGAATGCTGCTGGACCGGACCTTTTTGGAGGCAAATAAGTCAGAGATTTATTGATACGAAGAAAGACCTCGGGTTATTCTTACTGGGTTTCATCATTCCCCTCCTGCTCTATATTGCTTGGTTAGGGCCCAATGTAATTACTACCTGGCAAATGCACAAAAGCTTGACCAATAGTGGAGGTGTTTGGACCAACATATATACTTTTTTCCTGGTGGACGTATATAAGGTTGGCCTATATTTTGGGGCCTTGATGATGATCATGATCATTGGCTATCTTCAGAAGAAGGCGATATTCGATCGTGATCTGTTCTGGTTCCTCCTTATGCCGTTACTGGTGTTCGTAGTTATGATCCCGGTCCTGCCTCATGCCAATCCAATTTACATCAACTGTATTCTGGCCTTCATCTACCTTTTGATCTTTTCTATTTTGGCTCGCACTGACAATGTTCTGATCAAAGGGATAGTAGTCGCCTTAGTGTTGATAAACATGCTTGGGCTTGGTATCTATTGGAAAACATTTCATGGCTATGATTACCAAGCCTATCTGAAAAAAATACAGATACAGATACCTGAAGGAAGTAATATACTTGGGCAGGTCTCGCTTTTTCCGGGCTTCTATGACACCAGGAAATATCACTTTTATCCTTTTCAAAACAATTATCTTTTTCCCACGATAAGGAACTACGAAGTATTCAAGGAGCGTATGAGAGAATTTGATATTCAGTATATAATATATGACCAATATTCGGCAGAAAGTTTCGGCTTGATCGATGATGTTAAAAAATATCTAGCTGAGAACTGTGTATTGATCGATCAGTTCGTGGAAAAATATTATGGCGGTGAAGGCAAATCCTCAAATAACACTATTATGATCTTTAAGGTTAACAACAGTTCACTGCGTCAGAAATAGCTTGCTTCTGGTCAGGTTTAGACAGATAGTATAAAATATAGCCATGAGTAACTTTAGGGGTAAGCAGGTATTGATCACAGGCGGACTGGGCTTTATTGGCAGTAATCTGTCGATCAAGCTTGCGGAACTAGGTGCCAGCGTAACTATTGTTGATTCCTTGATCCCTGATTACGGCGGAAATATCTTCAATATTGAACCGGTCAAGGATAAAGTGACGATAAATATCGCTGATGTCCGTGACCAGCATGGGATGAACGTTCTGGTCCGCGGAATGGACTATCTTTTCAACCTAGCAGGTCAGGTCAGCCATATCGACAGTATGCTTGACCCCTTCACCGACCTCGATATCAACTGCCGTAGCCAGTTATCTATTCTGGAAGCTTGCCGTTATAACAATCCCGGTATCAAGATAATATATTCCGGGACCAGACAGGTTTATGGCAAGATCAGTAGCATACCGGTAAATGAAGATACTTTGCTCCAGCCTACAGATGTGAACGGTATTAATTCCATGGCCGGAGAGTGGTATCATATCCTCTACAATAATGTTTACGGCCTTAAAGCAGTGTCCCTTCGCCTGACGAATACTTACGGGCCAAGACAGCTGCTGAAGCATAACAAGCAGGGCTTTGTGGCTATCTTCATCAGGCAGGCCATTTTGGGTGAAACCATCAAAATATTTGGCGATGGTAAGCAGAAAAGAGATTTTAATTATGTTGATGATGTCGTGGACGCTATGCTGTTAGCTGCGCAAAATGATGAATGTTATGGTAAAATATATAATCTCGGACATCCAAACCCTGCTGATCTGAACACTTTTGTTCAGACCTTATTGAGAGTTAATGGTGGCGGAAGGTCAGAGATCGTACCTTTTCCGCCCGAGAAGAAAGTAATTGATATCGGTGACTATGCCGGAGACTACTCGCGGTTCAAAGCCCTGACCGGCTGGGAACCGAAAGTTGACCTGGCCGAAGGGTTAAGCAAGACTTTGAGTTTTTATAAGAACAATCTAGACAAATATTATACTAAGTAGACTGCTGTAAGTATCTGGAAGAAAAGAGAAAAACGTGATCCCTCTAGTAGATCTTAAAGCTGAATACCTGAGCATCAAGAGAGAGATAGACAAGTCCATAATTGGGGTCCTTGATTCTGGATGGTATATCCTTGGCCCCAAGGTCAAGATATTTGAGGAGGAATTTGCTTCGTATATAGGGTGTAAACATGGTATTGCTGTAGCTTCCGGGACGGAAGCCTTGCAATTAGCCTTGATGGCCCTGGGTATTGGCAAGGGGGATGAAGTCCTGACAGTCCCCAATACTGCTGTCCCTACTGTCGCCGCTATTGAAGCCGCTGGAGCGAAACCTGTTTTTGTCGATATCACGCTGGATACGTACCTGATGAACGTACGTCAGGCAGCTGAGAAGATCAGTTCCAAGACCAAGGCAATAATACCTGTCCACCTTTATGGTCAATGTGTTGATATGGACGCGATAATGACCATTGCCAAGCAATACAAACTAAAGGTGATCGAGGATTGTGCCCAGGCGGCCGGTGCAACCTATAAAGGGAAAAAAGCCGGATCGATCGGTGATGCCGGTTGCTTTAGTTTTTATCCGACCAAAAATCTGGGGGCGATGGGTGATGCTGGTCTGGTCGTGACCAATAATGCAGAGATAGCGGATAAGCTTCGTCTCTTGCGCAGTTATGGCGAAAGAAAAAAATATATCAATGAGATCAAGGGTGTCAACAGCAGGATGGACGAGCTACAAGCGGCGATCCTGTCCGTAAAATTAAAATATCTGGATAAGTGGAACGAATCCCGAAGGATCAAGGCGGGGTTCTATCGATCATTGCTGGCCGATCAGAAGGACATAATATTGCCTAAAGAAGCATCATACGGTACGCATGTCTACCATCTTTTTGTGGTCAGGACCCAAAAACGCGACAAACTGCAAAAAGCGTTGGCGGATAAAGGCATCAGTACGGCAATTCATTATCCGATCCCGATACACTTTCAGGAGGCTTATAAAAATTTGTCCTATAAACAGAAAAGTTTTCCGATAGCTGAAAGCTATGCCGGCCAGATCTTGTCCCTGCCGATGTTCCCTGAATTAAGCAATAAGGATATTAACAAAGTAGTTGCGGAAATACGGAATATTATCTAAGGCTAGGTCAGATGGGACAACTTCTCGCAAAACTGCTCGACAAATATCTTGGCACTTTTCTTTGCTATGGCCTGGCCGGTTGGCAAATGCTGACCCCAAATAAAAAACAGCATGATCCCAGGAAGAGTAAACGGATATTGATCGAAAAGCTGATCGCTATCGGTGATGTGATAGTCGCCTTGCCGACAATTCACTCCATTAGGCTAAGCTTCCCGGATGCCTATATCGTCTTGCTGGTAACGCCAAGGGTCAAAGCGGTAGTCGAGGGGAATCCTGATGTTAACGAGATCATTTATTACGATGTGTTCGGACAGGACAAGGGGCTTCGTGGTTTTCTCAGGGCAGCCAGGAATATCCGGAAAAAGAAGTTCGATCTGGTCCTGGAATTGACCCATTATCACAGAATCGTTTCATTGCTAACTTTTTGGTCCGGTATCAAGCAGCGTGCCGGTTTTGCCATTGCAGGGCAGGGCCGGAATAAACTCTTGACCATACCGGTACGATATGACATCCAAAAACATGAAGTAGAGGCTTTTCTGGATGTGGCCAAAGCGGTAGGCGCAGAAACAATAGTGCCGGAACTGCAACCAATACCATTCAGTCACTATGACCAGATCTCTGTTGATAAATTAGCGCAAGAAATAGGGGTCGGACCGGAAATGGTCTTGCTCCAGCCCGGGACCAGTGGGATCGCGCTTTCCAGGCGTTGGGAGAATAGTAAATGGGCGGCTGTTGCCAATTGGCTTAACCAGCAGAAAAAGCAGGTCGTGTTCTGCGGTAGTAACGAGGAAGAACCGCTATTTCAGGAGATCAGAAAACAGCTGGATTTTGAACCATTATCAGTGATCGGCAAGTTATCGCTAAAACAGCTGGCTTGTTTTGTGCAGAAAGCAAAACTATATATCGGACTGGATACTGGGACGACCCATTTGGCCGCGGCCATGGGGACTAGAGTTCTTGCCTTGTATGGTCCGAACACCCCGTTTAAATGGGGCCCCTACGGTAGGCAGCATCGAGTGATCTATAAAGGGCTCGCCTGCAGTCCTTGTACCAAACAGTATTTGGGGCAGGTCTCCAAATGCCAGGATAACAAGTGTATGCAGATCATTTTGGCAGAAGAAGTAATTAAAGCATTACAGGAGGTGTTCTTATTATGACTAGTCCACTGGCGTATCTTGTTTCCAGGTTAATGGCCTTGGCGTTAAGTAAATATGTTTTGCTTTTGATCGTGACACTTGCTACGGTGCTGGATATTAAAACAAGGAAGATCCCGAACTGGCTGACCATCAATGGCCTGCTGCTCGGTCTGCTGATCAATATTTACCTCTTAGGTTTTAAACTGGGGTTATTCTATGGTCTGGGGGGTGTGGCGCTGGCTCTTCTGGTTTGTATCATTCCTTTTGCCCTGCGTGTTCTGGGCGCAGGGGACGTGAAGTTGTTAATGTTGATCGGTGCTTTTCTGGGCTATTATGCGATATTGTGGGTACTTATATTTACGGCCTTAAGCGGTGGGCTGATGGCAGTTATCTTTCTGGTCGTTAAGGGAGATATCCGTAGTTATTGGAACCATATATTCTATAAGACAGTAATGCCGGGAAAGAACGGGCTGAAAGCCAAATTGCCTTACAGTATAGCGATCCTTTGCGGACTGGTCCTTACACTGATCAGCCAAGCAATAGTTTGAACAGTGGACTTAAGCCTTTGAAGATAAAGTCAAACATTCCCAGATAAAGCAGAAGAAATATTACCAAAATACCGTAAGGTTCGACCTTGCTGTATTCATAAGCCTGGCGCGGCGGTAACAAGCCGGAAACAACACGCGAGCCGTCAAGCGGGGGAATAGGTATCAGATTGAACACGGCCAGGATGATGTTGTAGAGCACCCCGTAAAAACAGATATTGTAAAGAAGTACGTTGGTCGTTACGTGCGATATCAGTGAAAAGACCAAAGCCAAAACGAGATTGGTCACGATACCGGCCAAAGATACCCAGATCATGTCCTTTTTGGGGTTATGCAGATTATAGGCATTAACCGGGACCGGTTTGGCCCAGCCCAGGACGACTTGGGAATGGGTGAGGATCAGGATCGCGGGCAGAATTATCGAACCCAGCATATCGATATGGGGGATTGGGTTCAAGGTCAGACGACCTGCCTTTTCTGCTGTATCGTCTCCGAAGATCCTGGCCACATAGCCATGGGCGACTTCGTGGCAGATGACCGAAATATTAATACGGTAAGCGAGATAATGTATTCCATATAACTCAAGTGTAGATGAAAGGCTTGCTGCTATCAAGAGGTGAACAAGCTAGGAGAGAGTGCTTTGGCTTGAATTGCCAATTACAATAGCACTCACTATACTGATTTTATCTGTTGAGAACATTTGGAGGCTAGATAGTGGGTGAAGAGAATACCGTTTCATGCGTCATTATCGGTGCTGGTCCTGCAGGATTGGCGGCAGCGACTAAGTTAACGGCGGCGAAGCTCCCTACAACAATATTTGAAGCGTCATCCCAGGTCGGAGGGATCAGCAAAACTATCCAGTATCATGGCTATCGTTTTGACCTTGGACCGCATCGATTTTTTTCCAAGTCTGAAAAGGTAAATAACTTATGGAATACCACACTAGGTGAAGATTATTTTGTTCTTCCGCGCCTTTCCAGAATATATTATCGCAACCAGTTCTTCAATTATCCGATAAAACCATTTAATGCTTTGCTTGGTCTGGGATTTGGGACATCGTTACAGATATTGCTCAGTTATTTTACAGCTCGCTTTTTTCCTTCTCCGATCGAAGATAATTTTGAGCAATGGGTCAGCAACCGTTTTGGCAAGAAATTGTATTCGATATTCTTTAAGACCTATACGGAAAAAATATGGGGGATCCCCTGTGTGGAGATCCGAGCTGAATGGGCGGCTCAGCGGATCAAGGGACTTTCATTGACCACAGCCCTCAAGAACTCCTTGTTCCCTGATCGCAGAGGAAAAATAACGACCTTGATAGACAACTTTCATTACCCCAAGTATGGCCCTGGAATGATGTATGAGAAAATGGCGGAAAATATGCAGGAACAAGGTGGTGTTCTTTTGAACGATTCCGAAGTCATACAGATAGATCATATCTCGACCATTGTTGATGAACAACAACATCATCAAATTAAAAGTATAAAAGTTAAGAGTGGAGAGCATATCAAGGACCATGCTTTGACGAATTGCCTTTCCAGTATGCCGATAACCGACTTGATCCAAAGACTATCGCCTTCAGCACCGGTTGAAGTATGCCTGGCAGCCAAGGAACTATGTTATAGGAGTATCATCGTAGTTAATGTAGTAATGAAAGCCGCCCATGCTTTTGCGGATAACTGGATCTATGTTCATTCTCCAGAGGTCAAACTTTGTCGTATCCTAAATATCAAGAACTGGAGTCCCTGGATGCTGGCTGATCCGGAAAAAACCTCGTTGGGTCTTGAGTATTTTTGTACAGAGGGCGACAATTTATGGGAGATGTCAGATAACGATCTGGTCGCGCTTGCCCTGAGCGAACTGGAGAAGATAAAGCTGGGGAAACCTGCTGATTGTATTGATAGCCTGGTAGTAAGAGTTCCTAAGGCTTATCCCGTATATGATATGTACTACGCTAAACATCTCAAAACGATTAAAGACTATTTGGCTTCTTTTTCCAATCTCCAAATGATCGGCCGTTACGGGATGTTCAAGTATAACAATATGGACCACTCTATCCTTACTGGTCTGTACGCAGCGGAAAATATAATTGCCGGAGCCCAACATGATCTCTGGGCCGTAAATGCGGATCAAGAGTACCACGAGGAAGAACAGCGAACGCTCAATGATGCTGTTAGCAGATAAGTATCAAGCCCTTGGATGTGCCGCCAAATAAACCCTGCGCAGTTTTTCCCTGCTAACACTGGTATAGATCTGGGTCGTTGAGATATCCGCATGACCGAGCATTTCCTGGACCGCGCGCAAATCGGCGCCGTTCTCCAGCAGATGGGTGGCAAAGGAATGGCGGAAGGTATGCGGGCTGACGTGTTTTTCAATATTTGCTTTCTGGGCATAAGCTTTGATCAGGCCCCAGACTCCCTGACGGGTCAGCCGGCGTTTGTGCTGGTTAAGGAAGAGATGTTCGGTCAGGCCGAATTCCTCGATAAACAGACGCAGCATCTTTATCGTGCCTTGGCCCAGAGGAACGAGACGTTCCTTGGAGCCTTTACCAAAGATGCGCACAAAGCCTTCATCCAGACTTAGGTCGCCGGCCTTTAGTTCGACCAGTTCACTGATGCGCATCCCTGTAGCATAGAGCAGTTCTAACATCGCCCGGTCCCGTTTATTCTCGGGCAGTTTCAGCAAGCGCATTATTTCTTCCTGGGTCAAAGCCTTGGGCAGGGAACGGCCTCTTCTCGGCAGATCAAGGTTAGTCGTTGGGTCTTTGAGCAGGAATTTTTCGCCCAAGAGGAATTTGCAGAAAGTCTTTAAGGCTGCCAGTTTTCTGGCTTGGGTGCTTACCGCGGCGCCGAGGTCGCTCATGCTGGCGATAAAGGCGCGGACCTGTTTTTGGTTCAAGTCATTCTTGGCGTATTCGAGATACTGTTCCAGGTCCATGCGGTAGGAAACAATGGTATTGGGCGAATAGCCTTTTTCGTAGCTAAGATAACTCAGGAATTCTTCTAAATGTGCTTTCATACAGCTCCTGGATTCCCACATTCGCGGGAATGATACTTAAAGGTGATCATGCTGATAGTGCGATGGCCAAGATGAATTCTGCGGCTTTGTTCAGGTCTGATATCTTGATGTATTCCGTGGTCGAGTGCACATTAGTCATCCCGGTGCTTAGCACTACAGACGGTATGCCGATCGCATTTAAATTGTTGGCATCACTGCCGCCACCGCTGGCTTTGCGCAGGAATTTAAGCCCGGCAATTCTGGCACCCTTACGGCAGAGCTTGATCAGATCTGTGTTGCTGGCGATCTTGAAGGTGGAATATTCCCTGGTCTTGATAAAGGATAATTTCGCCCGGGCTTTTCTGCTTTCTTCTGCCAAGCATTTTTGCATATGCAATAATTGTTTTTCCAGTTTGGCCGGCTCTGTGCTTCTGACCTCGCCACGGATCATTACTTCTTCAGGAATGATGTTGGTCGCTTTGCCACCCTCGATCACACCGATATTTGCAGTTGTTCTCTGGTCTATCTGCCCTAGCTTCATGGCTGCTATCGCTTTGGAAGCCACGAGGATCGCGTTTATGCCTTTTTCCGGCTCGATACCGGCATGAGCCGCTTTGCCTTTGATCTTGGCTGAAAAGGTGTATTGTGTTGGCGCTGAGACGACGACTGAACCGATAGGACCATGGCTGTCCATTACCAGTCCCAGGTCGGCCGCTGCAAGATTTTTCGTCATGTTTCTGGAGCCTTTCAGGCCGGTC
>JBAZXJ010000027.1:0-11141 GCA_041659865.1 Candidatus Margulisiibacteriota bacterium
AAGGTTTCATCGGCATTAATTATCGTCGAATCGATCTGGATCGTTCCGCTTAGGTTCTCCACTGCCAATAAGGGGGCACCGGCAGCTATGCTCCCCAGTATTGGAATGGAAACGATATTGTCTTTGACGAACTCCGGCTTGAAGGTCAGAACTTCGAGTGCTCGGGAAAGGTCTTTCCCTCTTTTGATATAACCCTTTTTTTCCAGAGCTTTGAGATGATCAACGACAGCGGTCACGGATCTGAACTTGAACTTCTTGGCGATCTCACGCAAAGCTGGAGGGTAGCTGTTGGTTTCCAGATAGCGATTAATGAAGTCCAGGATGTCCTGCTGTTTTTCGGTCAGTGTCGGCAAGGTGTTCATAAATAGATATGTACTGTATGTGTGTACAGTATGTCAAGGGGGAGGTAAAGTCCCGTCATTGCGAGGAGGCATCCGACGCGGCAATCTCGATAAGTACTCCCTTTCGAGAGATTGCCACGTCGCCCCGATGCGGGACTCCTCGCAATGACGGGAGGGATTTCAGTTATTTGCCGGCTCTGTCTGCAATCTGTAATCCGGCAGATCAGTAAAACAAAGCTTGATCACCAAAAAGATCTTTTCCAGAAAATTGGTACCAGTTCTGCGCTGAAGAACGTTGTAACGGTCTCTTTCTATCTTGTCCAGAATGGAACTATACAAGATCACCGCTGTCTTCACGGCAAAGCGCCCATCCTTGGCTAGCAGGTCTATTCCGGGTAAGGCATCAGCATAAAGCGCCCGGGCGCGGTCGGCCTGGAACTTCATCAAGGCTTTGATGTTCGCGTTCATCTTCTTTTTTTGCAGATCATTTTCCGTTACTCCGAACTTCTGCAGTTCTTCCAGGGGCAGATAGATGCGGTCCCTTTGCTCGAGGTCTTTGGCTATTCTCCGTAATATATTAGTCAGCTGCATCGCACACCCGAGCTCCTCAGCATGATGCAAGACTTTGGCATCCTTATAGCCGATCACCTGTGCCATCATCAAGCCGATGACCGCTGCGGAACCGTATAAATATTCTTTTAGTTCCAGGTAATTCTCATAACGCTTCTTGCTTAAGTCAAGGAACATAGACTTGAAAAAAGCTTCGCTGTGTTCATAAGGTATCTTGTAATGATGGAAAACGTAGGAGGCTGCATTGAGTACCGGATATCTGGAATGTCCGGTCTCATAGGCCAGCTGCCATTCCTTGTGGTATTTTTCTAGCGCCTTTTTAGTTTTTTGCTCTGCAGACAGATCGGGATCGTTAACTATCTTGTCGGCAGTCTGCAATAAAGCATATATCGCGTAAGTGGCAGACCTTTTGGCCCTGGGAAAGAAAGCAGATGCACAATAATAACTTTTGCCGTTTTGGCGATGCAGTTCACGGCAGTATTCCAGGTCCTGGCGCAGGTGCTTCATCTTAATTGCTTCTCTGGGGGACTTTCTCTAAATTATCCATATTGAAACCAAGGTTCTGAGCGATACCGCATAGCCGGTGAAAAAGAACATCATCCATTTTGGGACTGCGGCTCAGGATCCATAAAGTCTCTGGGGAACTGCAGACCACCGCGTATTGATAATTATCATCGATAACGATCACCGTATAATCCGCTGTGAACGGGCCGAAAAAACTGACCTTGAGCCGGCCGGTCTGCTCCTTGTCGGGCAGCCAGGCATCGCCTACCGCAGAACTTACTTCGCCATCCAGGGTGGACTTATAGCCGGAATTAAATACTTCAATATGTCCGTTCTCTTTTAGTGAATAAGTAGCGCTAACCCCGACCAGGTCGCGTTCGAACCAGCTGGGCAGGCGGGCGATCTCGTACCAGGTGCCAAGATATTTTTGCAGATCTATTTTTTGGGCCGGCATTTTTTGGGAGAATTCCGAAGGCTGGTCATTACAGCCAGGAAGCAGGAGAAGAATAACAAGGACCATGACGATCGGGGCAACTATTTTCCACATGAATATATTATACAACATATAAGATATGATTTACAGCGGAATTTGGGAGTATAAGGTAAGAATGCAGGAAAGGCCTCGAAAAAAGAATAGCTTCCCGTCATCGCGAGGAGTCCCGCGCTTGTGCGCCATAGCGCTTCAGCGCGCAGGCGCATCGGGACGACGTGGCAATCTCGGCAGCGTCTCCCTTGGAGAGATTGCTTCGTCGGATGCCTCCTCGCAATGACGGGACCGTCTTCCAGCTTTCTCTCTTTCCCTCTACCTCCCCCTGCTATATAATGAAAAACAATCTAATTAAGGAGCCCCCTTCATGAATCTCCAAAAAGCCATCAACCTCACCGTCATCGTCGCCGCTCTCGGCTATTTCGTTGATATCTACGACCTGATCCTCTTCAGCATAATTCGGGTGGCCAGTCTGACCTCTCTTGGTTATAGCGGGCCGGACTTGTTAAGCAAGGGCGTATTTCTGTTGAATATGCAGATGGCCGGAATGCTGCTGGGCGGGATAATATGGGGTCTGCTGGGCGACAAGAAAGGCCGGATCTCTGTACTTTTCGGCTCCATACTGATCTATTCCATCGCTAATCTGCTCAATGCTTTTGTCACCAGTTTTGAGCAATATGCCATGATCCGTTTTATCGCCGGCATCGGTTTGGCCGGGGAGTTAGGCGTTGGTATAACGCTGGTCGCGGAATCCTTGCCTGCTGCCTATCGCGGTTACGGCACGACCATTGTTGCTTCGGTCGGTATCCTGGGCGCGATATGCGCGGCGCTGGTCGGCAATATTTTGGACTGGAGAATGGCGTTTATCATTGGCGGGATCATGGGTTTTTGCCTGCTGGTCTTAAGGATCAGTGTCAGCGAGTCTTTGATGTTCAAAACGGTGGCAAAGAGCGGGATCAAGCGCGGGAATTTCCTGCTGATCTTTACTTCCGCCGAGCGGTTCTGGAAATACGCCAAATGTATCCTGATCGGCGCGCCGATCTGGTTCATTGTGGGGATATTCGTGACCTTCTCGCCGGAATTCGCCAGGGCGATGGGCGTGACCGAGCCGATAACCGCCGGGACCTCGATCATGGCCTGCTATTTTGGGCTCTTCCTGGGCGATCTGACCAGCGGGTTTACCAGCCAGATACTCAAGAGCAGGAACAAGATAGTGTTAGTGTTCCTTTTGCTTTGCACCTTGTCGGGCTCGATCTATTTATTTATTCCGCATGCTTCAGCCGGCCTGATCTATCTTAACTGCTTGTTCCTGGGTTTTTCCGCTGGCTATTGGGCGGTCATGGTGACCATCGCCGCCGAGCAATTCGGGACCGATATCAGAGCGACCGTGGCCACGACCGTGCCGAATTTCGTCCGCGGTTCGCTGGTGCTTTTCACCAGCCTCTTTCTGTTCCTGAAAGTCCGCCTGGATATTATTCCGGCCGCCGCCCTGGTCGGCTTACTGACGCTCGTGCTGGCTTTCATTGGCTTGTACGGTTTAAAAGAGAGTTATAGTAATGAGTTGGATTTTGTGGAGATGTCTTGAGGCAGGCCCCCTAAATCCCCCTAAAGGGTGACTTCGAGAAGAACATGATCCGTGGAGGCTATCTCCCAAAGCCGATCGGTTTCTTCTTCCCTTCCTCTGGCGGGTTCAATAATTGCCGGATATTCTCGAAGAGTACAGAGATCTGGTAGCCGTGTTCCTCGGATCTTTGCTCTAGGGCGTCGATCTTCTGCAGAATGTCCTTATGGGTCAATATCAGCTGGCGCAGCTGGGTAAATACCCTCATGATCTGGATATTGATCTGCACGGCTTGTTTGCTCTTTAAGACGCTCGACAACATGGCAATTCCATTTTCCGTAAAGGCGTATGGCAGATACTTGAGATTCATTCCTCTTTTCAAGGTCACAATTTGTGACCTTGAAGATAGGAGCTGTTCAGCTTCTGATCTCGATAGCCTAAACATAAAATCTTCCGGAAAGCGATCCAGGTTCCTTCTGACAGCTTGATTCAATGATTTGGTAGGAACTTCATACAAAGCGGCCAGGTCATTGTCCAGCAAGACCTTTTTGCCCCTGATCACCAATATTCGGTTCTCTATGGTTTCCGCGGCTACCATGGACTTGTGTTTCTTCATGCTTTTATTATCTTCCAAAGCCGATCGGCTTCTTCTTCCCTTCCTCCGGCGGGTTCAGGATCAGACGGATATTCTCGAATAGTACCGATATCTGATAGTCATGTTCCTTGGACCTCGTTTCCAGTTCGTTAATTTTATCCAGAATATCCTTATGGGTCTGCAGTAATTGGCGCAATTTAACGAATACCCGCATGATCTGGATGTTAACCAGTATTGCTCTCTGGCTATTTAAGATCCCAGATAACATCGCAATTCCTTGTTCAGTAAAGGCCAAGGGAAGTTTCCTTACGCCGCCCCAACTTGATGTCACAAATTGTGACTTCAAGTTTGACATCTCTGCTCTCGTAAGCTGGAACATGAAATCTTCAGGAAAACGCAGGCTATTACGCTTAACAGCCTGGTTCAATATTTTTGTCGGGACTTCATACAGAATAGCCAGATCTTTATCCAACATCACCTTTTTACCGCGAATGATCAGGATATTATTCTCAATAGTATCAGGAGCGATCAGGCTATGTTCGTTTCCCATAGCTAATATTATATAGGGGGTCGGATAAGACCAAAAGATGTTTCTTTCAGCAACAGGGGGTTTCTTAAAGAAACATCTTGCATCTTTCCCTGGAAACTACATGCCTTACTTGTCAAAACGACCATCGCCCCACTGAACGCAAGGCCAAGCCCAGCTACCGATCAGAAAATATCGATTGCCAACGATATGTATTTATAAGTACAATTATACTAGCAAAAACAACAAATGGAGGATTTCGTGAAAAGATCGCTATTAGCTATTCTGGTCCTGGCAATTCTATCCGTGGGTGCTTTCGCGGTGCCAAATCAATTAACCTACTCGGGAAGATTATTGCAGAACGGCGCGCTGGTGAACTCTGACCTGCAGATGACCTTCAAAATATGGACAGATCCGACGGCTGGGGCTCTGCTTTGGTCTACAAACAATATTACTGTGCCGGTGAATCAAGGTATTTATTCTGTAGCTTTGGATCAGGTCAACCCCAACGTTTTTAATGGTGACAATGCCTATCTGGAGGTTATCATCGATCCGGCAGGGAGCCCGGAGACACTTGCCCCGCGCACCAAGATCAACAGCGTCGGCTATGCCTTGCAGGCAGGAGGATTGAGCATGGGTGGGGTGCAGAGCGTAGTAGTATCGACGAACGGCTTTGTCGGTATTGGCATGACCGCTCCAGGCGGACAACTGCACATTGCAGGCAGTGACTATCATGGACTGAATATCCAGAGATCAGTAGAAAATACAGGAGGCCCGGGTATAGTTGCCATCAAGACCAGGGGGACAGTAAACAATCCCAGTGTTGTTCAGGCAAATGATACTTTGTTTCAAGTACGCTTACAACCATATATCAACAACAACCTGCCCGATATAGGCCCCCATTTTTATATCAATGCTGATGGTTCAGCAGTAGGCGATTTTCTGCCCACCAGGCTGGTGTTTTGTACTGCTACAAATACTCAGGTCGCTCAAACGCGGATGACCATTAATTCTTCCGGCAATGTCGGGATCGGGGTGGCCGCACCACAAGCATTACTATCGGTCGGTAATGTTGGGTTAGCAGGACGTAAGGCCATATTTGGCGATACTGTAGATATCGGTTCAACTGGTCCAAACCGTGATGCAGGTTATTTGGCGGTGGGATCATATTACAATGGGAGCAATTGGATCGCGACAGATGATGACGAGTCTATTATTCAGGCAGGTAGTGGGGGCTTTCATTTCTCATACAATGTCACCGCTCCAGGTAGTTCCTTTACCCCTTCCGTAAAAATGACAATCACCAATGGTGGGAACGTCGGTATCGGCACGACCGCTCCTGGAGCTAAGCTGGAAATAGCTGGCGTGCCTGATAATGCGCCCGCTTTGATCATGTCTCAAAGTGGTTTAAATTGGCAGAATTCCATCCGTAATTATATGTCTAGTGGTACTTCTCGTATGGACTTTCATGTGGCATCAACTATAGGTGCTTCGCTGAATGTGCTTTCTCTGAAAGGTAATGGGAACGTAGGTATCGGGACGACAAATCCGCAAAAACAGCTTCATTTGACCGGACAGCAAGTCTTTAGCGCAACTACCGATACACCATATGAGGGCAGGATCGGCATCAATATATCGCCGGCTGATACTGCAGGATATGAGACCATAGAGTTCTACGGCAAGACGAACAAAAGCTTGGCGGTCATTCGTGGCCGCACGGCCGGAGGGAATAACGGGCAACTGGAACTTTATTCCAGGACTGGATCGCTGATATTAACTGACGGCGGCAATGTCGGCATCGGCACGTCAACGCCTCTGGCTAACCTGCAGATAAATACACGTTTCGGCCTCATAGATGTTGGCGGGACAAATGTTTTGGCCAATAATGCCTATTATTCATCAGGCTGGAAGTACAATACTACTGCAGCTTCGAACGGCATTATCCTTAATGCTACAGGAGAACTCTCTTTTTATGTTTCACCTAGCGGTACGGCCGGTACGCTTAATCCTATGTCAGAACGTGCCAGATTTGATACGAACGGCAATTTTGGCATCAATTCGACTTCACCGACAGCAAAGCTGCAGGTTGTTGGTTTGGCGGAATATGCGAACAATGCCGCCGCAATAGCCGCCGGTCTTACGGCAGGAGCGGTTTATCGAACAGGTGAATATGTGAAGGTTGTGTATTAATTAGTAAGCCTGTTTGCAAGTTTGACCAGTCGCTAGCTGGCGCTGCTCTCTTCGACTGAGCTCAGGGAGAACATTTGCCGGGTTATTTCCCCCAAGACGACTGGGCTACCTTATGCAAAATCTCTGAAATAAAGGTCTGATATTTTACGCCAAGTTTCTTCGCCTGACGCTTTAGCTTATTTAGGTCATCGCTGTTTATCCTGATATTTAGGACGGAGTCCTTGCGTCGCGCCCTTTCCAAAGCGGCCAGGATCTCTTCGCGTTTTTTACCTGTGATCGGAACATATTCTTCTATACTGTCCTCAATGGACTGTTCATACTTGGTCAGTTTCATTTTTCGCATAATGATCTCCCCTCTGTAATGTATATACAAGTGTATCACAATTGTTGCTAGGGTCAAGAGAACGGGGCAATAGATCAGCAATTCTAATTATGACCTTGTGCTCCCCAATCTATTATCTTTCCCTTGAACACGACTTCAATATAGGGGTGGTGGGGAGATGGCAGATTGGCCAGACCTGCAGTAAAAAATATCAAGGGTACTGGACGAGCTGCCCCGAGTGGCGGCTGGGATACGCCAAGGGAATTCTTAAAACCGCTTAGGTGTTAAGCGGTTTTTCTTTATGGAATGTTTCTTTTTGGCGGCAAAAAGAAATATTCCCGGGGTGCAGGGGCAGAGCCCTTGCATATAAATAGCCGGCCGCAGGCCAGGAGTAGCTTGTTCGGTAGGCTGTGGGACGGAGGTTGTCAGGCGGGCACTTCGATACGCCCCCAGGGCGGGGCTACTCAGTGACCAAATAGAGGCACTTCCTCCTGCTCCAAGCTTCCGGCACGGCAAGTGATCATTTCCTAGAGATTGCCGCGTCGGATGCCTCCTCTCAATGACGGGGTTGTGGCTATCTCCCATTCGGTATCTGCTGTCCATATTCCCTAATCCCTAGCAAATACTGTATACTATTCTTATAATTCGAAAGGAGACTCTCATGATCTTATGGTTAGTGCTTATTTTAGTTGTCTTCCTGGTCTATCCGATGTTCATTTACAACCAGCTGATCCGCAACAAACAATTGCTCAAGGAAGCCTGGAGCGGGATCGATGTCCAGTTAAAAAGAAGACATGATCTAATCCCGGTGATCGTGGAATCGGTCAAAGGATATGTCCAGCATGAAAAGGGTGTGCTCGAAGATGTTGTCAGGCTTAGGAACAAGATCGAACAGGTGCCGACCGAGAAGGAAAAATTGGCTACAGAGAACCAGCTCTCGCAAGCCTTGAAAAGTTTATTCGCCGTCGCCGAAGGTTATCCGGACCTTAAAGCTAACCAAAACTTTTTAGCACTGCAAACGACCCTGGCCGATATAGAGGATCAAATGCAGATGGCGAGACGCTATTATAATGGTACAGCGCGCGACCTTAATATTGTTATCGGCTCCTTCCCCAGCAGTCTGGTCGCAAGTTGGTTCAATTATCTGCCGGCGGAATATTTCGAAGTTGATTATGCGACGGAACGCCAGATGCCGGACGTGAAATTTTAGATTTTGGATTTTGGAATGCGGATCGATCGGGGATAAACTTTCCGTCATTGCGAGGAGGCATCCGACGTGGCAATCTCTGCCAGGGATTCCTTTCTAGAGATTGCCACGTCGCCCCGATGCGGGACTCCTCGCAATGACGGGGGGGGGTAGTTTCAGGCCAGATGAACATTATGAAAAATAAACTAATTCTCTTATCCTTCCTGCTTCTACTTTTTAGTGCGCTTTCTTTTTCCGCAGAAACGATCCATCTCTTTCAAAGTCAGATCAAGGTCAACCCCGACGGCTCCATGCTGGTCCAGGATACGATAAGACTGACCAGCGAGGGGATAGAGATCATCCACGGTATCTATCGTGATTTCCCCAACGAATATACAGATCTCTTTGGCTTGAAGTCCAAGACCGGGTTCAAGGTCCTCTCTCTCCAGCGCGATGGTCAAAAGGAGAACTATTTCACCAAGGGGATGGATAACGGGGTCAGGGTCTATTTTGGCAGCAAGGACATTGATCTGCCGCCAGGTGAACATACATATGTATTTACCTATCGTACCGACCGCCAGATCGGCTTTTTCCCCTACGCCGACCAGTTGTATTGGAACGTGGCCGGCCTGGACTGGGGCTTTCCCATGGAGCGGACGATCGCCTCGGTAGAATTGCCAGAAAATGGCCTTGGCCAAATGAAGAACCTTAAAGCTTTTACTGGCAGACATGGGGAACAAGGCCAGGATTATGTAATAAATACTGAAAATGGCCGGGCAGTATTTTCTACGACCAGGACCATGGACCCGGGCGAAGGGATGTCTATTCTGCTGGAATGGCCCAAAGGCATTGTCAGTCCGCCGACCTCCAGCCAGAACTTTTTGAATTTTTTTAGAGACAACAAAGGGCTGCTAGTCCTGCTTTTTGGCTTGATCTGCCTGTTCATTTTCTACCCGATCGCCTGGGTTAAAGTTGGCCGTGATCCAAAAAAGGGTACGATCATTCCGCTCTTTGAACCGCCGTTAAAGCTTCCGGCCGCGACTATGCGCGCTATACTGCATTACGGTTATGACTCCAAAGCCTTTACGGTCGCCCTGGTGCAGCTGGCCGTAAAGGGCGCGATCACGATCAGGCAAGAAAAGGACGAGTATACCCTGATCAAGAACCCGGAAAGCAAGGCTGAGCTTACCAAGCAGGAGTCCGAGATCATCCGGGCTCTTTTCGGCAAGCAAGATAAGCTCAAGCTTGTACAGACCCATCACGCCAAAATCACTGCTGCGATGAATATCGTGAAGAATTCTCTGGACCGCGGCCTGGAAAATCTTTACTTCGTGACCAACATAAAACATTTCGCGGTCGGTTTCTGGATAACGACAATTGCCTTCTTTATCGGGCTGGCCCTTTCAGCTAATGAGTTGGGGCTCGGCGTTTTTATGGGTATCTGGTTAGGCGGCTGGACGGTAGGGGCGATCTATATTCTTGGCGTTACGGCCCTGACCATCAGGGACCTGTTCTGTCTGCATAACAGAAAAACCTTCATTGAAGCTTTTCTGACCATGTTCATCGTGGTCCCGATCGTGGCCTTTGGTGAAATAGCCGGTATTATTATCATGAATCAAACTTGCGGGCTGGCCTTTACGGTCCTGTCCGTGGTCATGATCGTGGTGAACATGATCTATTATAATCTCCTGAAAGCCCCAACGCTTAAAGGCCGCAAGGTCATGGACCAGATCGAGGGGTTCCAGATGTATCTGAACACGGCTGAAATAGAGCGTTTAAAAAAATTCAACCCTCCGCAGATGACGACCGAGATCTTCGAAAAATATTTGCCTTACGCTCTGGCTCTGGATGCCGAAGAGGTTTGGGGGGCAAGGCTGGACGCTGAGTTAGCCAAAGCGTCGACTGCGCCAACTACCTATAGTCCGGCCTGGTATGCCGGGACTAACTGGAACAGTATCGGGATGGCTGGTGTAGCTGGCGGCTTATCCGGAGGTTTTAGTTCCACGATCTCATCGGCTTCGACAGCTCCGGGGTCTTCCTCGGGTGGTGGAGGTGGGGGCAGCGGTGGTGGTGGTGGCGGTGGGGGTGGCGGCGGGGGGGAGGGGGGGGGGGGGGGGGGGGGGGGGGGGGGGGGGGGGTGGTAGCAAGAGGCCCCCTAAATCCCCCTAAAGGGGGACTTCGAGGAGAGGGTTCAACGGTAAATGCAGAGGCGCGGTCAACGCGCCCTTGTTGAAAGAGCTACAGGAGCTGATAATAGTTGAAATTTGAATGGGATCCGGCAAAAGAAAAAATAAACACCAGAAAGCACAAGGTGACTTTTGCAGAATCGTGTTATATATTTTCAGACAAATACAGTTTGACCATATTTGACGAGTATCATTCTGGGGAAGAAAAAAGATGGATCTCTTTAGGCGCGACCCCGAAACACAAGTTGTTAGTGGTCGTGTTCACTTATAGGCAAGCCAAAGGGGAAGAGCTGGTCAGAATAATTTCTGCGCGAAAAGCGACAAAGAATGAAGTTAAGCAATATTTCGCAAGGAGGGGAAAATGAAAAAAGAATATGATTTTGCCAAGGCAGAGCAAGGTAAATATTACAGACCGCAGGACCAGCTTGTTCTGCCGATCTACCTGGAAAAGAACATTAACAGCTTCTACAACAAGCTCGCCGGTGCCAGGAACAGGGACTTAAGCAAACTCATTAATAATGTTCTGAAAAAAGAAATGGAAGTGATCAAGGCGATCGGCTGATCGCCCACGTTCATAGTCCAAAGAAATGCTGGGGCACGGTTTTTGTGCCCTTTTTCTTTTAACGCGGGCACTTCGGCAGGCTCAGTGTCCGAGGCCTGTTCACTCCCTTGC
>JBAZXJ010000028.1:0-4649 GCA_041659865.1 Candidatus Margulisiibacteriota bacterium
GTGCGAAGTTCGCACTTCCCTTTCGGGGGATAGCTAGAGTGGATTTCTTTTTGTATAGAATTGCTTATTAAATATATCTTGAACGGTACTCACTGAATCCTTAATTATATCCCACCATTGCCTGTTCCCATTCTCAAAGACCTGAAATACAGCATGTGCTACATAATCTGCAACTTGTAGGCCGGTATGAGTATAGTGAGGCTTGTGGTGGTAACTGATACGGGCAGGGAGCGTAATATTATGACTATTCGCATATTCAAGACGATGCGTATCAACAACTAACTGCAGATTCTCACGAGCTTTTAATGTTCCATCTTTACGAGAGAATATCACCTCTACGCCATCCGCAGTGTGCAAGAAGTTCTTAAGCAGCTGCCCCGCAACATTAGCATAAAGGCGGCCAGGATCTTGTTGAAATCCTAAATACGCCTTTTGTTTCTCCGCCACAATAACGGTCAACTTTAAACCTAAGGGGTTACTTGCTATCCAATTGTAGAAATGCTGCTTTACTTCAGGGTAATCTACTTGGGCATGGAAAGAATCCAGCGAATATGCCGGTGAAAATTTTGTCGAAATACTATTATTATTCAATATATTAAGCTTTTCGTTGGTTCCAGCCTGTTGAAGTTGTAAATGGTCTGTTGTTCTAACCGCAGCAATAATAAGATACTTTGATGCCTTGCCTGATCTAACCAGGTTTTCTCCCCTTTTGGAAAAAACTTCAGGTTTTCCTGATTCATCAAGAAATATGTAAGATTTTCGAGCCCGGTTTGTGTCGTTTATCTTATTAGGCATTACGTATATATTATAATCGCTTTCCCCTGCCTAGCGCCAGATGGGGCAGCCAGAGAGGTTTGTCCATGCACCAGGCCTCGTCACGGATGACCCGTTCGTAAAAATTGCGTTGCCAGACAGGGCCGTGGGCTGTTTACGAACGTCCCCAACGATTTTATGATCGGATAAACAATGGAAAAACGTATTGAAGGGTGAATTTTCTGGTTATTTTACCTGTTTTTAACCATATTATTTGGGTACGAATGTCGGTTAGGTTTGGAGATGGAATAGTTCCCGCGTTTCCTGGTCTGGCTCTTGCTTGAACGCTATTGCGTTTATCTCCAGGTTACCTGTACTGCAAAATATTTTGCTAAATCCTGAGCTGGAAAGCGCCCTTTTCAAAGAGCTGTGCGTGAAGCCGGTCTTGTGGGCATAAAAATCCTGTCCGCTTCGCTCGATCTCAATACCATAGCCGTAAAGGACATCCAGGACCATGATCGGCCCGGCAGGTGAACGATAAAGCTCATCCTCTATGTCCAGTCCCTTTTCCACACAGATCTTCATAACTTCTCCAAGATCTGGTACAAGGACCTGGACAAAACCACTGGGCTTCAGTATATGAAAAAAACCGCCAAGGACCCTGGAAACATCATGTCGGTAGTAGTGTTCGAGGTTATGCGAGCAGTAGACCGCATCGAACTGATCTCCTTCAAGCGAAGCAAGTTCGCGAGCGTCACAAACAATATCCGGATCTCCCTTAGGGTCTATATCCAGCAGAATATGCTCATACCCGGCATACTGAACTGGCAAAGGGATGCTCTTGTTATTACCGCCTACGTTCAATACTTTTTTTACGCCCATTGCTCCTCCAGATAACTTAACCATGACCAATAATTTATGAATAGTTAACGCGTACCATCAAAACTTTTCAGCTGATCCTTAACCTTTCGATCACGAACCAGTAGCGACCATCTCCAGGAATTTAAAAGACCTTTTCTCAGGATCTTTTTTCAGCTGTTTACCGTAACGGAGTATGGAGATCACGGACTGGGCCATCCCCCAGGGGGAGAGATTCCGAAATCCAGCCTGGGGATCTTCTTTGAGGGACTTCTCTTCCAGGTCATGGACATAGATCGCGACCCTGGAGACATCATACTTTTCTTCCGCTTTGACGAAGTTAGCTTTCTCGCCAGGATGCAATAGCTGATAAGCCGGCTCGGTCAACAGCAAATATTGGTCGGAATCAACGTTGTTCTTTAACAGGCGATGGACTAAAATGACATCGACCCCAGATAGTTCCTCAAAGCGGCCAATATGATATAATAGAGCTTTCCCGGCATGGACTAATACCTTTAACTTTAATTTGTGCATACTGCAACAGGCTTTGCAGCTGCATATCGAGGTCTCTTGCAGCTTGCTTAACCTGGCCGCAAAGGCGTCAAAGAACTTATACAGCTTATCGGATATTTCCCGGGCTTTTTCCTGCCAAACCGCGTCAGTACTATCATGCATGGCGTAACAAAAGATGGCATCGCCTTCCAGCTTGGATATTTCCAGGGGGATCTCGATCTCAGTGATCACGCTTTTCATAAGTTCCGAAACGACGATCTGGGCATGCGAGATATCGGTCTTATGCTTCAACATGAACTTGGTATAGCCGCTGATATCGACCATAATTAAGATCACTTCTTGTTCTTTACCGGCCTCGGTCATATTAGCTCCATTCGGTCAGGATACCTTCTTATTATTTCTATTATCGATCTCTTCCATGACCTTGCTTAACTTGCCGTGATCGTAGTAGACCCCTCGGCAGAAGTCGCAGACATCGACGTAGATGGAGTTGTTTACCTTCAGATAGGTCTCCCGAAGATTATGGCTGCAGCGCGGGCAGGTGCGGATGTTCCTGTCCTTGTCGAAATAGAACAGGTCGTCTGCCATGCTGGGCTTCTGGTCAGCGGGAGCATCTTGCTCTATTTTATTGATTATTCTGGGATCCAGCTTGAGGACATCGTCGAACTCGCCGTGGTCCAGCCAGATCCCTTTGCATTTCTCGCACTTGTCGATGAAGATCCGGTCATGGATATTGATGTTCTTTAAATGACCGTCGCATTTGGGACAGGCCCGGCCGGCCAGAGATATCCGCTCAGTTCTTGGCGTACGGACCGTTTCGATCGGCGGTCCCAGATAAAGCCTGCGCTGAAGTTCAGCTACATCTACCGCGATGAATTCCATGCCGATCTCCTTCTTTTAATGTACGGTCACGCTGCCCGTCATCGACGGGTGGATCGTACACATATAGGCGTAGTTCCCGGTCGTGGTGAAAGTATACGAGAAAGTCCCGCCTGCCCCAAGATTGCCGGAATCAAAACTTGTCGGCCCGGAGGTCCGGTCACGGTATGCGTCATCCCGTCCAGGTTCGTCCAAACGACCGTGGTATTCACCGTAATGCTCAAGGAGCTCGGGCTAAATGCCATACCCTGGATATTCACGTTCACCGTAGTAACAGCCGGAGTAGAAATATTCACAGTAAAGGAGATCGTTTTTGTGCTGGTCAGGCCGTTGCTGGCCTTGGTCGCTACTACAACCAGAGCGTGGCTGCCGTTCGTGGAGTAGCTTGAGCCCAGGGTATACGCCGAGCCGTCGATCGTCGCGGTAAAGCTTACTCCCGATACCGCCTGGGCGGTTATCGTTACCGCCGAAGTATAGCTTTGCCCCGCGCTTACTCCAGATATGACCGGCGCGGCCGGAGGTGTGGTATCGATAACATTTGAACCGCCGCCAGAGCCGGAGCTACTTGCCCCACAGCCGGTCAAGAACAAAAAGAGAGATACGGCACAGCAGATCAAAACTATTCTCTTGAACATTATTTTGCCTCCAATTCCCGGATCTTAATACTTTTATGCTCGGCTAGAATTTTCGGATCAAATTGAAAGCCAGATAAGTATCCTGGACATTGTTGCCGATAATATAGCTGGCCGGTGTGCTGTAATAAGTATTGGTCAGCAGGATACTGAAAAAGTGCCCGTAGGTCTTCGCCGTAACGCCTACGGCAAAGGCCGGATACTTCAGATGATAGCCAGAGGCCACCGGCACTACTTCGCCGACGAACTCCAGTTCCTTGAGCAGTCCGCTGGAGAACGGCAATTTATAGCCAATTACCGCGCCGACCGCGCTCGTATCGTTTTGCGCGGGATCGCTGTCGTTGCGGTCCGTAGCAGTTACGAAGCTGGGGATCAGGCTGACGTAGAGCTGTTCGTCGATGAACCGCGTATAGATCAGCTGGCCGATCCAGCTGGTCGAATTGCGCACGATCGAACTATCCGTCCTGGTGGTCACACCACCCAGTAAAAGCACCGAATCGGTTTGAGACGTATATAAAGGCAGTTTAAGGCTCGTACCGTATTCCTGGTCAAAACGGGACCGGTACAAAGCCCAGGTCCACTTGTTGGCCAGAGGAAGCTCAGCCCCCAGGCTGATGTTGGCCCCGACATCCAGACCAAAAAAGTATTGCTTGCCGACATCACCCAGGAAGCGATGGGTCAGACGGAATTCCGGCTTGTCAGCCAAGCGATAGGAAGGAAGGTTCAAATAATAGGGATTAGCTGACAGCAGGGTCTGAATTATTATCAGCAAGGAAATTAAAAACAGCAGGCGTCGGTTCATTTGTTGCCCTTATGCTAACCTGCCATATCTTGAGAGTCAACATAATGGGTGATGATCTTGGCCTTGCCAGCAAAATGCTGCTCCGGAGCTCAGGCCGCGACATATCGTACTTGGCCGCTGCTCTCGCGCACAGCCCGCAACGCCTGTTTCCGTTGCTTTTTACGGGAATATGAGACATGGACCCAGCTGCCGAATTCCTGGATACATTGATC
>JBAZXJ010000028.1:4659-10747 GCA_041659865.1 Candidatus Margulisiibacteriota bacterium
GTTTGGTTTCCTTGATGATCCACAAGAATAGATCTTCCGTGGTCAGGTAGGGAACGGTGATATCCGCCGCTTCGCCAAAACAATGCTGTGATGTAGAGGCCCCTCCGATCAGCCGGTTCACTTCCGAACCGCGGTAGCCGCTGGTGATCGTCACCTGGTCCTGACGCAGGCGGATCGGCTCCAGGATCTTTTTACACAACCAAAGGATATTGTCTTTTTCTTTGGGACCAGGTTCATTGTTAAGACCTTGGCGAACAGCGTTTTGGGAAAGCGTGAATTCTTCCCAGGTAAAATTTTTTGTAATAAGCAACTACTATTCCCCTGCTATTTCTTCAGAGTCAACATAGACCTCTGTTCTTCTGCCCAGGAGAGAAATGACCTGGCCGGTCAGCAAACCAGTGCAGAGTGCAAGAATGACAGTGGTCACGATCCCTGTAAGCTGTGCGCCCATATCGATACCGGATACCACGACCAGCGCGGCCAGTCCGCCAAAGAGTCCAGGCAAGCCATGCAAATAGAACACTCCGCAGGTATCGACCTTTTTGGTCAGGTCGGTCAGTTTTGCCTGGATGACAGCAAAACCGTAAGTTGAGATCAGCCCGGCCAGGATACCGATGGCAATTGCAATGATCGGGATGGTATTGGCGCAGGTCGAACCGATGGCAACGCCGCCGGCCAGGGTCGCATTGGCGATATCCGCTGCCGAGATCTTTCCTCTTAATCTGACCGAAGCAAAATAGGTAGCGATGGTCGAGCCGCAAAGTGCCAGGATAACGTTGACCGCTGTCTTGGTCACATCTGCAGGAGCTACTAATGCCGCGCAGAAACTTGGCCAGAAGACCCAAAGAACCATACTGCCAAGGAGTGAATATTTATCACTGTTCTCATCGCTTTCTACCGGGGCCTGATATTCTTTCAGCATGGTCATGGAAGCAGCAACGCCCAGACCAAAAATTGCGCCAAAGGCATGGATCACGATCGAACCGCCGGTGTCCACGACATGTCCCAGGATCAAACCCAAGCCTCCGCTGAGCACGATCCATTCATTCAAGGCATAACAAGGAACAAAGAGAATGGCCAGCAAAATATATTGGGGCATTTTCAGACGTCCTAATACCGCCCCGGCGCAGATCAGTAAACTGGCCGCGGCGAATTCGGCCAGGATCATCTGGTCGATAACACTGACCGACTCATTTAGACCAAAAAGGTTATCTTTCAGAAAGTATAACGGGATCGCCACGCTAACTAATAAGTATGTTGCCGTGATCGCCGAGCGGCCATACTTTTTAACAAAGACCATCAGAAAACCGAAACCGACCAGCAGCATGGCCATGATATGGATGGCTCGGCTGTATTTTTGGACGTCGGTCAGAGAGGTAATATCGGCGACCGAGATCTCGGCAGCATATAATGCTCCGCAGGCAGTAAGTAATAATGTGACCAGGAAAAGAACCTTTTTGGAACAACTTCTCATTGATGTCTCCTTTGTACAATAATAGGGAAGCCTATTATTGAAAGAAGACGAAGTCAATGCTGACGTCTTTGTCGTGTTTGTCGCATTTATGTAACTTTATTGCGGGGGCAAGGGTTAGCTGGCCATGCTAAGGCTACCGTGGAGCGTTTCTCACTCGCCCATGATCTTAACGAGCACCCGTTTCTTCCTCTGCCCGTCAAATTCCGCGTAGAAGACCTGCTGCCAGGTCCCGAAGTCCAACCGGCCTTTGGTCACCGGAAGGATCACTTCATGATGGACCAGTAAACTTTTCAGATGGCTGTCGCCGTTGTCCTCACCGGTGCGATGATGCTGGTAATCTTTGTTGAACGGCGCCAGCTTCTCCAGCCAGGCATCGATATCCTGATGCAGTCCCGGTTCGTCGTCGTTCACAAAAACACCTGCCGTGATGTGCATCGCCGAGACCAGGATCATGCCGTCCTGGATCCCGCTGTTAGCCAGGATCGTTTCGATCTGATCCGTGATATTGATATACTCGCGGTGTTTGGCGGTACAGAAATAGAGGTAATCCGTATATGTTTGCATTATGTATATATAATAACATGGAACCCTTAGAGGTGACATCCTGGAAGCGGTCGGCGTATACTAGGTCTAGTATATGACAAATTCAAAGGATATCCTGCAAAGATATAAAGGCGCGGCCCTGGTCGCCCTAATCATTCTGATCCTCTCGGCTTTGCACTATCAAACCTCTTCCGGTGACCCCTTCCTGCACGATCTATACCGCCGTTTATATTATCTGCCGTTGATCCTGGCCTCGTTATGGTTCGGGCTAAGAGGCGGTCTGTTCTCTGCTTTCCTGATCAGCCTGTTCTTTCTCCCTCATATCTTTCATCGTTGGGGCGAGATCACCCTGATGACCTATGATGCGCTTTTTGAGATCATTTTATATTTTATCGTGGCTGGCATAACCGGCGGTTTCGTCGAACTGGACCGCAAGAGAAAACTGGCGCTGACAAAACTTCAGGAAGAAATGGCCAGCCTGATCTCCAAGTCACTAAAAAAAGAACCAGGGCAAAAACCGGCTAAATTACAGACCGCAACTGCCTCTCATTTTGGGACTCTTGTCGGTGAAGCTCCAGCAATGCAAAAGATCTATGAATTGATCTTAAAGCTCAGCAAGGCTCCTGATGCGAACGTTTTGGTCACCGGAGAAAGCGGGACCGGCAAAGAGCTGGTCGCCTGGGCCATCCATCAGGAAGGCTCACGTAAAGAAAGACCATTCGTAGCCATCAACTGTGCGGCGATCCCGGATAGTCTGCTGGAAAGTGAACTGTTCGGTTACAAGAAAGGCGCGTTCACTGGAGCTGATCTTGATAAACCAGGAAAGTTACAGCTGGCCGATGGCGGGACCCTGTTCTTGGATGAGATCGGCACAATGAGCTTTGACCTGCAGGCTAAATTGTTACGAGTGATCGAGGACAAGCTGATCCAGCCGGTCGGCAGCAGCAAAAGCGTTAAAGTGGATTTTCGCTTGATCTCCGCTACTAATGAGGACTTGGAAGAAAGAGTTCGCAGAAAATTGTTCCGATCCGATCTGTATTACAGATTACACGTTGTTAACATAGCTTTACCGCCCTTGCGTCACAGACAGGAGGATATCCCTCTGCTGATCAGCCATTTTTTGAAGAAACATGGCCGTCCTGACCTGAACATAGCCGCCGATACACTGAAGAAACTTCAGAACTATCCCTGGCCAGGGAATATCCGGGAACTGGAAAATGTTATCCAGAGGGCGATAACCTTAAATGAAGGCCATATGCTGCTGACCGACGACCTGCCCAAGAACGTACAGGGCGGACAGGCCGCCGGCAAGGGCTTTAAATTGGACCTCCCCCCGGAGGGTATACGTCTGGAAGAGCTGGAAAAGAGCCTGCTTCAGGCGGCCCTGGCCAAGACCAACGGGAACCAGACCAAATCCGCTGATCTCCTGGGGCTTTCCAGACCAGCTTTTATCTATCGTATGGAGAAGCATGGCCTCAAAGCCCTGCCAGATATGAAGCAGTAGCTGTAGCATATGCTACAATAGCCTGGTCGGCCGAAGGGGGGAGCTCTGTTGTATCAACGTTTTTCCACTTGGCATCCTTTTCGCAATTTGTCAGGTATCATGAAATACCTCTGGTCATTCATCTTCTGCTTGGTTTTAGTTATTCCGCTCCGGGCACAAACGTCGGACTGGGAAGCTCTGGCAGAAAACATTCTTTCCGCTAATCCCGATCTGGCCGGGGTCCAAAAGACGCTGGAAGCAGCTCGGCGCCGGGAGGCTTACTCCGGGTCTTGGAATGACCCAAAATTATCGCTGACCCTGGGCAACAAACAAATGATCGGGTTAAGCCAAGCGATGCCGAATTGGGGAAAACAGGCTCTCAATGTACAAATAGCCGCCATAGAGGTCAGGAGCGCAGAGTTACAGTACGAGGCATTAAGTCTTGACCTGCGCAAACAAGTTTTGGGCGTCCTCTATAAGCTTTCGGCCGTTGAACAAAGCATACGGCTAGCAAAAGAAGAGAAACAAGTTCTGGAAAGCATGCGACAAACTGCTCTGCGCCAATACGAGACGGGACTAGTTTCCCAGCAAGACCCGATCCGCGTAAACCTTACCGACGCAGAACTGACTATGAGGATCAACGGGTTCGTGCAACAAAAAAATTCCTTACAGGCTGAACTAAGACAATTGGCCAGCGGCGCTGAAATTACCCTGGATCTTTTAACGATCGATCTTCCTGTTTTGGACGATGTAGATGCCGCTGAATATGGCATCACGAAAAACCCTAAGGTTTTAATGGCAGAGAACGAATATCAAAAAGCATTACTGATCAGGTCCGCCACAGAAGTTGTCTTTCAGCCCGAATTCGACCTGGGCGCGGAATATGATCTGGGCATGAACTCTTTCAACGGCATGGTGGGGATGAGCCTGCCCGTCTGGGGGAACAGGAACACGGACCGCCTGGCCGAAGCGGACGCGCAGAGCATTACTGCCAGCAAAAATTATCAGGCTATACTCTTGAACACCCGTTTTCAGCTCGAAACCGCCAAGGCGCAATTGCAAAGGGTTAAAGAAGACCGGCTTATATATCAGCAGACCATATTACCCCAAAGCCAGGCTGCGTTCACAGGAGCGGAAGCCGGCTATCTCAGCGGCAAGCTTAAATTCAGTGAATGGCTGGAAGCCAGGACCAGATCATTGGAAGCACGAATGGCGCTGGTCCAGCTGGAAGCTGAACAAGCAGAAAGCATAGCGGAGTTAGATCGAATTAACGGGAGGTAATAATATGTTAAAGCATAAAATAGTATTTGTAATAATGATCGGCATGTTCTTGTTTGGCGCGCTCAACGCGGCGGAACGCAAAGTTCTTTTCTATCGTAATCCGATGGACCCCAAGGTCACTTCTCCGGTTTTTATGAAGGACTCTATGGGGATGGACTATATCCCGGTCTACGCGACGGAAGAAGTTCAGAAAAACAAAGAGCTAAAGATCTCTCCGGACCGGCAGAAAATGCTCGGTATCCAAACGATCACCGTTAGCACCAAGCCTCTGACCATTTTATTGCGCACTGCCGGACGGGTAGCCAGTGACAAGGACTTGTATGTCGCCCAGCAGGAATATCTGTCAGCCAAACTGGCACGGTCCGCGGAATTAACCCAGGCCTCTGAACAAAGACTGCGCCTGGCCGGTATGACGGATGCCGAGATCAGAGAACTGGCCGTATCCGGCAAACCTCAGAACGGCCTTTATTTACCCGCCCCGACCGCCTGGGTCTACCTGACCATTTATGAACAAGACCTCGGAGCGGTCAAACCAGGCATGACCGTGACCTTAGAATTTCCAGCCTTCCCTGGCGAGACCTTTCCCGGAAAGATCGTTGGGCTGACCCCGGTCCTGGACCCGCAAACGCGCGCGGTCACGGCACGTGTCTCAGTATCTAATCCCGATCTGCGTCTAAAACCAGAGATGTTCGCCAACGCAGTTATCCGCAGCGAACTTGGCCGATCCTTGAGCGTTCCCGCCAGCGCGGTGATCAGAACGGGAAAGCGCTCCGTTGTTTTTGTCGCCACATTAAAAGATACCTTCAGCCCGCGCGAAGTGAAACTGGGGCAGAAAGCTGGATCTGACGTAGTGATCATTTCCGGATTGAGGGCAGGAGAGCGCGTTGTTAAGTCCGGTAATTTCTATCTGGATTCGGAAGCGACCCTAAAGGGGATTTAGTCATGACCACTTTACTGAACAAACTTATTGAATATTCCGCCACGCATAAAACCGTGATCTTTGTTCTGGTCGGGCTGGCTCTGCTCGGCGGCATTTTTGCCATGAAGAACATTCCGCTGGATGCTATACCGGACCTCTCCGATACCCAGGTCATCATCGCTACCAAGTGGGACCGGCCGCCGCAGGTCATCGAAGATCAAGTAACCTATCCTATCGTTACCGCGCTTTTAGGCGCCCCGAAAGTCAAGGATATCCGGGCTTTTTCCGATTACGGCTTTTCTTATGTCTATGTGATCTTCGAAGATAACACGGACCTTTACTGGGCACGCTCCAGGGTCCTGGAATATTTGGCCAAGGTCAGCGGGCA
>JBAZXJ010000029.1:0-10723 GCA_041659865.1 Candidatus Margulisiibacteriota bacterium
TCGGGTTTGGGCGATAAAAGGGCACGCCCCGCGTGCCCTGCTTCGGTCACTTCGGCTCCGCTCAGTGACCGTGCTCGGCTACTACGATGGGGCTTATTAAGGACAACGACCGTAGGCGATACCCCGGTCACTGCTCGCCCTGAGCGCAGTCGAAGGGAGCGGAATCAGAAGTGACCGGCAACCGCCTCAATACTTAATAATATAATTCATCGCCAGCGATTGCGGTTCGGTGCTGGCGCTGGTACGTGGGGTCCCGTTGCCGCTGGCATCTGCAATCGGATTTTGCGCCCTACTGGGGCTCACAGTTACGTCTACTGGATTCCCATCCTGAGAGTCTGTTTGTATGACAGTGCCCGAAGAAACAGCGGTGGATCTGCGATAGGAAGTATGCCAATGCCCCTGCATCTTATCCGCTCTATACGTTCCCACAGCAGGATTCGTATAAGTTATTGTTCCATATGTTGGATCAGCGATGGTTCTGGTCCCGCTGCCCGCGCCCTTGGCAAAGATCCCGCGCATATCCGGCAGGTTAAAATTCGCCCCTGATCCGCCATACGTATAACCTATAGCTGCGTACAGTGCTGGATAGTTAGCTGTTGGATTAGATGAACCGTCGCACAAAAGCCACCCGCCCGGCGCGCTGGAACCTGCGAACATAATGACCGAGCCGGCCGGACTTAAAATGGCGCCGTTCTGTACAACTGCCGAAGCGCTAACAGTACCAGCGACCTCGAGCTTGGCAGTGGGGTTCGCTATCCCGATGCCGACGTTCTTGCCCATGAACGCAATATTCAAAGGAACCCAGGCGCCATTCCAGCGAAAAGCCTGGAACATAGCCAGTTGCCCTTCAGTAGAGGAATCATTAGATAGATCCATCTCAAATCCTGCTCCAGGGGTCCCGCTTTTACCCGTCCGGATGCTGATCCGCGCCGAATCTACATTGGCGACAGATGGATTATAGGCATTAATAATATAATTATTGCCGCTAACTTGAAGTTGATGTTCAGGCGACGTCGTCCCGATACCGACGTAGCCAGTAGTATCTATCCTCATGGCCTCCGCTAACCCCGTGGTTCTGCGAGTAATAAATCGCAGATACCCCTGCTCGCTACCGGCCAATGGATTAGTTATGCCGGCAAATATCTGTGCATAATTTAGCGTGTTGTTCAATGTGTTCCAAAGATTTAAATTCAAGCCGATCTCATCGTTAGCGGTCTTGCCATCACTCTTAAGTTGCAAAGCTCCAGCTGCGCCCAGACCATTCCTTCCATTGCGTTCAATATCCGCATAGCCGCCGTAAATATGCAACGGAGCGCCCGGATTCGTCGTCCCGATGCCGACGTTGCCGTCACCCCGAACAAAAAATCTTGATTCAGAACCACTCTCTACTGATAATATCGGGTTATTGATAGCAGTTCCCGCAGTATGAACCATTAGGCCACCAGCCCCAGCACCCGTGCTCAGATTGTCTAGAGATAGAACATATCCTGCACCATTGGCAGCCCAAGTTAGTCCACGATTAAGATTGACCCCTGCGCCAGTAACTCCAACATAATTAGCTGTGGTATTAGCTAGTAGAGAAACTGGCGACGTCGTCCCGATACCGACATTGCCATTGGTCGAAACCGTAACAGCCCGCACCCCTCCCATGCTTAAGCCGCCGGCCTGCAAGGCATACCCGACACTATTTATCTTGGTCCTGGGCAGAAGCGTTTCCGTCCCTACCGTTACTTCCAGATAAGCATTGTCCGTGACGAACACATTCGGACTGATCGGATTCCCTGGACCGCCAAGCTGAACGCTGTAAATACCCTGATTCACTTCTACGCTGGCGCCTAGTTCCTGCCAGAGGAGATTTCCTGCCGTTAGATCGGTGTAGATCTTGAAATCCATTTGCAGGGTCGCATTAACCAGGGCGCCGTTCTGCAGTAACCTGCCAGAGTAGGTCAATTGATTCGGCACAGAGAGGGCCGTTACGGACATAATTACCAGGACCAGAATAGCTAATAACGATCTTTTCACGAGATCCTCCTGTTAATATATTTACTAGTGTAATTGTACTGATATATAGATAGGGTTGGCAATCGATATTTTCTGATCGGTTGCTGGGCAAGGTAGTGCGTTCAGCGGGGGCCGGTCGTTTTGACGGGGGTGTATGTAGTTTCCAGGGAAATATACAAGATGTTTCTTTAAGAAACCCCCTGTTGCTGAAAGAAACAGCTTACATCACCTAAGCGAACCAGGTAAAATACTAGGCATGAACCAAGAACTGTCCCTGGTATCCCCTGAAACAATTGAGAACAAGATCCTGATAATTCGAGGAAAGAAGGTCATTCTGGATAAAGACCTGGCGCAATTATATGGGGTAATGACCAAGGTACTTAACCAGTCAGTCTTACGGAACCTGCAGAGATTTCCCGAAGATTTCATGTTCAGGCTGGATCAAAACGAGTACGAGAACTTGAGGTCACAATTTGTGACCTCAAGTTCGGAGCATGCCAGGCATGGCGGCAGAAGGTATCTGCCCTATGCCTTTACCGAGAATGGCGTGGCGATGTTATCTAGTGTGCTAAATAGCGAGAAAGCTATCGCGGTGAATATCCAGATCATGAGAGTATTTACCCAGCTGAGGCAATTGATCATGACCCACAAGGACATCCTGCAGACGATCGACGCCCTGGAACGTAAGTCCGAGGAACATGGAGACCAGATCTCAGTGCTCTTCGAGAATATCAGGCAATTGTTGAACCCGCCGACGGAAGGGAAGAAGAAGCCGATAGGGTTTGGCCGATAATGCGGGCACTTCGACAGGCTCCGTGTCCGAATCAGTATGTGATCCCTTTCGAGAGATTGCCACGTCGGATGCCTCCTCGCAATGACGGGGGGGGCTAAACGACCGCGTCCATAAGCGACTTATACACCCCGACCAGCTTCTCCGCCTGCCTGATCGAGGAAAGTTTTTCCAGGTTCTCTAACGTCCGTATGGAGAACTTTTGATAGAGAGCTTTGTCTTTGTATAAAGTCATGACCTTTTCCGCGAACAGGTCCAGATCTTCCGTAGTTAAAAACCCATCCCCACTGTCCTCCACCATGTCTAGCGCCCCGGCGGCGCCGATGGCCACGGTCGGTAAGGCGCCAGCCTTGGCTTCCATAAAGACCAGCCCCTGGGTCTCGCTTTTGGAGGCGGCCACAAACATATCCGCCTGGACGAAATAGTTGATCAGTTCTTCGCGCGGTTTATAACCGATGAAATCTACTCGGTCCGTTAAGCCCATTTGTTTCATCTTGGCGTGCAATTCATTTTCGGCCGGACCGGCGCCGACGATCATTAACTTTATTTCTTTTGGCAATTTCGGCATCAGTTCCAGCAGAAAGCCGATGTTCTTTTCGTTGGAGATCCTGCCGACATGGATCATTTTGTTAAATTTCGGTTCCGTACGGGGAGGACTTTTTGTGAACTTGGTAATATCCAGACCTGTCGGGATAACTTCCGCTCTGGTCTTTACCCCATATTCTGTCCTCATGATATCGAGAGCATTAGCCGTCGGGACAATGATGCACCCGCATTGCCGGCAGAAATTCCGGATCAGGGCTACCGCGATATCGGTGATCCACTTTCCTTTCATAATGGGCACGTAATGCATGTACTGGGTGAACAGTGTATGGAACGTATAGACTAAAGGTACCTTCAACTTTTTTGCCCAGCTCTTCGCCAAATTACCCATAACATAAGGATGATGGGCGTGGATGATATCCGGCTTAAAGTTCCTTATGTCCTTGGCCAAGGCAGGGTGCCAAGGTATGGCTAGGCGAAAACCAGGATAGCCGATAGGAAAAGAAGCGAACCGAAAAGTACTTGGATTAGTTTTTTCCTGATATGGTTCAGGATAGGAAGGTGCATAAATACGCACCTCATGACCGAGCTTGACCAGGTCCTGGGCAAAAGTATCGACAGAAATAGTAACTCCGCTGGGATAAGGTTTATAGGCTTCGGTAAAGAAAGCTATCTTCATGCCTGGTCGACCATTCTGCGCAGTCTGGCCCAGAACTTCATCTCTGCTCTATGTTCCTGGGCAGGCGTTCCGGATACTACCGTATTGGCCGGGACATCCTTGGTCACCATCGACCTGCCGGCGATAATAGCGTTCTCACCGATATGCATGTGGTCAACGATCCCTACCAGTCCGCCAGTGGTCACTCCATTCTCCAGAACACAACTGCCGGCAATAGCGGTCGAAGCCGCGATCAGGCAATTCTTGCCGATCTTCGTATTGTGCCCGATCTGGACCTGGTCATCGATCTTTGTCCCCGACCCGATCACGGTCTCGCCCATGGTCGCGCGGTCCACGGTCGAGCTGGCGCCGATCTCCACGTTATCGCCAAGCACTACCCTGCCGATCTGCGGGATCTTTACGACTTCTTGTTTATCTCTGGTAAAACCAAAACCGTCAGCGCCTAAAACGACACCGCTGTGAAGTATGCACTTCGAGCCGATCTTCGTATGAGCATAGATACTGACGTTGGAATAAACTATCGTATCGTCACCGATCTCAACCTCTTCGCCGATCGAACAGAAAGGTCCGATCTGTACATTCTTGCCCAGCTTGGCGCTCTTGCTGATCACCGCTGAGGGATTGATCTTGGGAGTAAACTCTACAACCTTTTCAAAACAGGCCAAGATCTGGGCCATGGCCAGCCGGACATCTTTTACCAGCAGAAAGTTTTTTAAGGATACTTCCGGAAGAGTTGTGCGCTCCGAACAAACAATAATATCAGCAGAGGAATTAATAGCAGTTTCAAGTTTCTTGGCGTCGCTGATAAAAACTAAACCGCCGGCCTGGGCATCGGCTATCTCCGAAACGCTTTTTACTTCCAGCGTCTCCTTGCCAATTACCCGGCCGGCGGTCTTCTGAGCAAGCTCAGATAGGATCATTATTTCTTCTTGTTCAGGTTCTCGATGACCCAATCGGTAACGTCAACACCGCCATAGAGGATAACCTGTTTATCAACTACGGTATCCAGCGCGTAGCTTCTGGCTACGTCCTTGACCGCTACCAGGATCTTTTCTTTTAGCTGGGTGGTCAGCTTCTGGTTCAGTTCGATAAGGTCGTCCCTTTCGCCTTCCAGTTCATCGGTGATCTTTTTCTTTAAATTCTTGAACTTTTCCTGGTCATTCTTGACCTTGTCCAGTTCGATCTGCTTCTGTTCAACTTTGTTCTTGTAAGCTTCTTCCTTCTTGGCAAAATCTTCCTGCATCTTCTTGGCTTCTTTATAGTTCATAAATACTTTTTGCACGTCGATAAAGCCCATCCCGGCGGCAAACACGCTAAAACTAAAACAAACTATTAAAAATAAGGCGATCATTGTCTTTTTCATATTAAATTTACCTTCCCTTGTTTCGATTTGTGCGAACAGCCGTTCGCTCCTACATTATATTAACCGATTAAATACTTGCTCTGTCTTTTTTCTTCCCCTCCTTCTATTCTGCGTTATTGTGTTAATTAGTTAGACACGTCTGACTGCTTAAAAGTTCATTTTTTGTTTATAGCGCTTTTTATTTCTGCCAGAAATTCATCTATATCAAATGGTTTGTAGATACAGCCTACGATATGATATTCATCCTGGGCTTTTTTGACCAGCTCATTAGGTCCATAGCCGGTTATCATGATCACGGGGATCTTATCGTCTACTTTTCTGATCTCGGCCAGAGTTTCCACGCCGTTGAGTCCCGGCATGCGTACGTCCATGCAAATCAGATCAAAGCTTCTCTTTTTGATCAGGTCGATAGCTTCAAAGCCGTCTTTCGCGGTCTTGACCTTATAACCCTCATCGCCTAAAAGCATCTCCAGTAATTCCCGGGTATAAGTCTCATCATCTACCACCAGGATCGATTTTGGTTCCACTGCCATGTTATCAGAGTCTCCTTTCTAACTTAGAACACCCATAGAACATATATTATATTACAACTAGAACACATGTCCAATACTAAAAGCGATCACACCCCTGCCCAGCTCCTTATCATCGGCTACTCCGTAGTCCAACCTTATAGGACCAAGCGGGGTATTTATCCTGGCGCCAAAGCCGTAGCTGGAGCGGTATTTCTGGCTATTAATAAAATCCACCCCGGTATCCCAGGCATTCCCTATGTCAAAAAAGAGCACACCCTGGATCGATTCGTTGAACCTATAGCGGTATTCCAGGTTCAACAGGGCCTTTTCTCTGCCTCTGGAAAAGAAGCCTCCAGCCGAAAAACCTCTGACCGTATTCGGCCCGCCCATCCAGAATTCTTCAGTAGTTTTGACCTCTCCGCTCTGCCTGCCCCAGGAGAACCTGGAAGCCAGGGTCTGCTGGTCAGCGATCTTAAAGAAGTTATTTAGTTGGACATCCCATTTTGTATAGCTGACCGAGCCGTTCAGGAAGCGCCCTGCCTCTTCCACTCCAACCACAAAATTAACCCCGCTGGAAGGGTCCATCCAGACATCCCTGGTATCATAAGCCAGCGAGAAACCTAAACTGCGGATATTATAACTTTCGTTATTACTGGGAGCAACGTCCTCATTTAAGAAAGTAAGCCGGCCAACGATGTTGTTCATCAGGACCTTGCTGACCGAAAGGTCTCCGCCGTAACGGCGCTCGTTGGTACCGGCGTTCTCCAGCCCTTCGATACCCATCGGCCGGCCGGTGGTCAACCAGTAACGGCTAGTCAGGGACGTACGGTCCGCCCACATCCAGGGGTTATAATATTTAAGCTGGTAGGTACTGGTATCGCCGAATTGGGCCTTGGCCGAGACCAATTGCCCAGTGCCAAATAAGTTACTGAACTGAACATCAGTAAAAGCGAATCCACCCTGCAAAGCACCCCAGCCGCCGCCAAAGTTGATGGTACCGGTACTTTTTTCCGTAACTTTGAGGAATAAGATCACCTTATTTGGATCTTTAGGTGATGGCTCGTAACGCGGGTCCAGGCTGGCAAAATAGTTCAAATTAAAGATATTACGCAGGTCCGCGATCAACATGTCCTTATTGAAGGGCGAACCTTTCTTCAAGGTCAGCTCTCTTAATATCACATAATCCTTGGTCATGTCGTTGCCTTCGAGCCCGATATCCTCGATCAGGCCTTCTTCAAGATAGAAGCTTAAGGTGTAGTTGTTCTCTTTACTTGGATGATCCACGTTCACGATCCTGGCGAGTATGTAGCCCTTTTCATCGTACAAGGTCTTTTCAATATAGGTCATATCTTGGCGCAAAGCCCCTGAATTAATGGTTTCTCCGAGCTTAGTTTGAAGCTGGTCTAATATTTCTTCATCAGTATAGACGCTGTTGCCCTCGATAGTTATCTTGTTGACCACAGGGTTATCTTTAAGAATGAATTTAACTGTAAGCTGTTTGGCCTTATCCTTGGTGATCTTAACTTCCACATCAGCAAAGGACCCGATGGAGAAGATCCGCTCAATGTCGGTCTGGATCAAGGAGGGGCTGAATTTCTGGTTAACCCCGGTCAATAGCTGGGCCTGGATCTTGTCTACGGGCAAGTTCTTGCTTTCAACAATGATCTGTTTGACCGTCATACCATTATAGGCCTGGAATTCTTTCTCATCGTTAAATGAGAACGCCGGAAGGCAAAGTAGTAAAGCCAGCGAGGCAAGATTATTAGGCTTTTGGTTCGCATATTGCATTGGGAATATATCACAAAAGGTAGTAGGCGACAATGTTATGTATTCTAGGCGTTTGGAGCATAATTGGCAGGCAAACATTGCCTAGTATTAATTTTTATGATAATTTACTTCCCTGTCTGACTAGCCGAGACTAGCAGGCAAATGTGTGGCGGAGTAGCTCAGTTGGTTAGAGCAGCGGAATCATAATCCGTTTGTCGGGGGTTCAACTCCCTCCTCCGCTACCAAAAAACGCGCCCGTAGCTCAGTTGGATAGAGCAACGGCCTTCTAAGCCGTGGGTCGGACGTTCGAATCGTCTCGGGCGCACCACTACTTCAAAAGCTTGTATTCCAGACTGTCCACTAACGCGTCCCAGCTGGCTTCGATTATATTCGTAGAGACCCCGACCGTTCCCCAGGTATCGGTCCCGTCAGTTGACTCTATGATCACGCGGACCAGGGCATCGGTCCCGGTTTTGCTGTTGAGTACGCGGACTTTATAGTCGGTCAGCCGGATCTCCTTGATCGCCGGGTACTTCTTTTCCAAAGCCTTGCGCAGGGCATGGTCCAGCGCGCTGACCGGGCCGTTGCCTTCGGCGGCAGTATGCACGCTTTGGCCCTCCACGAGCAGTTTGATGGTCGCTTCCACGGTTATCTTGTCATCGCCGCGCTTTTCATCGATCACCCGAAAACCATCCAGACTAAAAAAGCGCTGGCATTTGCCCAGGGCCCTTTTCATCATCAATTCAAAAGAGGCTTCGCCTTCTTCGAACTGATAGCCGGAATGTTCCAGCTTCTTGATCTTCTGCAGGATCTCCTGAACTTCCTTGGTATCCTTGTCCAGGTCAATGCCGTATTCCTTGGCTTTATAGAGCAGATTGCTGGCCCCGGCCAGTTCGGAAATAACCACTCGCTGCTTGTTGCCGACCAGGCCTGGAGTGATATGTTCATAGGTATCAGGATGCTTCATCACGGCGCTGACATGGATCCCGCCCTTGTGGGCAAAGGCACTGTGGCCGACGTAGGGCTGGTGGTCATTTGGCGCCAGGTTGGCGATCTCGGCTATATGGTGGGAAAGAGCTTTGAGCCCTTTTAGTTTATCGCCAGGGACGCACTGCAAGCCTAATTTCAACTGCAAGGCCGGAATGATCGAACAAAGGTTAGCGTTGCCGCAGCGTTCGCCGTAGCCGTTCATCGTTCCCTGGACCTGGGTACAACCCTGCTCTACTGCCACTATGGAATTAGCCACTGCGCAGTCAGAATCATTATGAGCATGGATCCCTAAAGGTGTTTTGAGCGTTTTTTTGACCTGCGCCACGATCTTTTGCACCTCCGAAGGCAAGGTCCCTCCATTAGTATCGCACAAGATCAGCTGGTCGGCTCCGGCCTCTGCCGCGGCCTGAAGAGTTTTCAGTGCGTACTCTTCGTCCCTCTTGAAGCCGTCAAAAAAATGTTCGGCATCAAAAAATACCGTAAGTCCGTTGGCCTTGAGGAAGGCTACGGAATCCCTGATCATTTCCAGATTCTCGGCCAGGGAAACTTTTAGCGCTTCGGTAACGTGGAAACTCCAGCTCTTGCCGAAAATACAAGCCACGGGGACTCTGGAATCCAGTATGGCTTTGAGGTTCTTGTCATCCGCGGCTTTGATCCCAGCCCTTCTGGTACTGCCAAAGGCCGCCATTTTAGCATGTTTCAAGCCGATCGATTTCATTTCTTCAAAGAACTCGACCGCCTTAGGATTGGAACCAGGCCAGCCGCCCTCGATAAAATCCACACCGAAAGCATCGAGCAATTTGGCGATCTTGATCTTGTCGGCAACAGTAAAAGAAATATTCTCGCCCTGTTCCCCGTCGCGTAAAGTCGTGTCAAAAATATATATCTGTTTATTCACAACCGCCTCCGATCAAAGTACTTGCTTGAGCTGTTTAATAAATTCACTGTTCTGCTTCGGCGTACCGATGGTCACCCGAATAGCCTGCGAACAGCCAAAGGAATTTAAGGGGCGAACAGTAAGCCCGCGCGCGGTCAGTCTCTGGTACAAGGCCGCCGCGTCTTGTTTAAGATCGATAAAAATAAAATTAGCCTCGGTAATGACAAAGCTCAGTTTAAGCTTATCCAGCTCCTGATATAGATATTTTTTGCCCTGCTCATTGTTCTTCCTGCTTCTTTTCAGAAAAACACTGTCGTTCACAGCGGCGCTAGCCGCGATCTGGGCCAGACGGTTCACGCTGAACGGCTGGCGCACCTTGTTCAAGCTCGCGATCACCGGCATTTTAGCCAAGGCATAACCGACCCGCAGTCCAGCCAGGCCGTAGATCTTGGAAAAAGTACGCAGAATTATCACGTTCTCAAAAGACTGCTCCAGATATTTTAGGGACTTTGGAAAATGGTCATGGGTAGCATACTCGCAATATGCTTCATCGATAACGAGCATCACGCTGGCTGGCAGTTTAGCTAAAAAGTCGTCCAGTTCGTTTTGATAGAAGATCGTCCCGGTAGGATTGTTGGGGTTACACAAAAAAACTATTTTTGTTTTCGGAGTTACAGCTTTCCAGATCGCTTCCAGGTCATAGTTCCAGTTCTTCAACTCAACGAAGACCGGTTCAGCGCCGAACAGACGGGAATTGAACTCATAACCGCTAAAGGTGGTCTTGGAGATCACGACTTCATCGCCGGCTTCCAGATAGGCAGCCGCGATCATGAACAGCAAGTCATCAGAGCCGTTGCCCACGGCGACATTCTCTTTGGACAGTCCCAGCTGTTTGGCGATCTTCTCTTTTAAGACAGCGCATTCCTTATCAGGATATACGGCCAGCTCGCCCAGCGCCCGGTTCACGGCCTTTTTCGCCGCAGGCGAAGGCCCAAGCGGATTCTCATTGGAAGCCAGCTTGATATTGCCGGCGATCTCCTGACCAGGGACGTAGTTCTTGATATTTTTTAAAGCCTGGCGTTCTTTGACCATGGGTACAGTATATTGAAATGTGGGGGAAAATGGTAGGGGCCGGTTAGGTTGGTGACATAGGTAACACTTTGCTTATGACATTATAACCGATTCCAGGAATTTCTGTGGA
>JBAZXJ010000030.1:0-10721 GCA_041659865.1 Candidatus Margulisiibacteriota bacterium
TTCCCCCTCTCTTTCTCAAAAGAGAGGTGGACTGCATACGCCTTCGAAAGCGTATCGCCTAACGCAGGGGGTGAGTTTCCGTGTCCGCTCCTTACGCCGTAACCAAACCCCAAGCGAAGCCTTGCTTTGGCAGGCGTTAAGGAACAGAAAGCTGGAGAACAAGAAATTTTTACGGCAATATCCAATATCTTTTGATTGGTATGAGCAAAAGCGCTTATTTATTGCGGATTTTTATTGTGCTGAGAAAAGATTGGTCATCGAGGTTGACGGTAAGATCCATGATGACCAGAAAGATTATGATGATCTACGGACCTGGATAATCAATAAATTAGCCATGAAAGTGGTAAGATACAAAAATGAAGATATTGATAATGACCTGGAGAAAGTGTTAGATGATATTAAGTCGTATTTAAGATAACTCACCCCCATTCCCCCTCTCTTTCCCAAAAGAGAGGGGGAATGAAATGCCCATCGAAATGGGATATGCTATCGAAGGGGGTGAGTTCCGAGGAGCAACATGCTGATCGTCATCTCCGGCCCCTCCGGTGTAGGCAAGGGGACCGTAATTAAAGAACTGTTAACCCAACTGCCTGAACTGCAGCTGGCTATTTCATATACTACCCGTTCGCCCCGCCCCGGCGACCGTCCTGGCAAGGATTATTACTTCGTCAGCCCTGAGGAATTCGCCAAGATCGACTTCCTGGAATCGGCCGAGGTCCATGGCTTTAAATATGGTACCCCTAACAAGGAATACCAGGGAGATGTTCTCTTCGAGGTTGACATTCAGGGGGCAAATGCGATAAAAGCTAAGAGGCCCGAAGCTTTGACCATTTTCATCCTTCCGCCTTCTGACGAAGAACTGGCCAAGCGGCTGGTTAAAAGGAAAACTGAAAAACCTGCCGAAATAAAGATCAGATTAGAGACCGCCAGGCAGGAATTAAAGAGGCAATGGGAGTCGGATTATCAGGTGGTCAATGATAAAATAGACCATACCGTGAACAAGATCAGCGAGATCATTAAGCTTGAACTAGAGAAGAGAAAGGGTGAAAATAAATGAGCGAACAACAAGTAGTTACCACCGAAGGATTATTAAGCAAGGTCCCTAACCGTTTTGTCCTGTCTATCGGCGCTTCCCGCAGGGGCCGCCAGATCCAGGACGGCGCGACGCTGTTAGTGCCTAATGCCCATAGAGAACAACCAGTTCTGGCTGCTTTAAAAGAGATCCAGGCTGACAAGATCAAGATCGAGATGAAAAGGGAAGAATAACCTTGAATATCGTGGTCGGAGTTACTGGCAGTGTGGCCGCTTATAAAGCCGCTGAACTGGTCAGCCGCCTCAAGGATCTTGGACATGCTGTTTTCCCGGTCCTTACCCCGGAAGGCGAAAAATTTATCACCCAGCTTACTTTTGACGCTCTTTTGCAAAAAAGAGAACAGAAAGCTATTGCTCATATAGATTACGCTTCTAACGCTGACCTGGTAGTTATCGCCCCGGCTTCAGCCAATACCATCGGCAAGATCGCCGGCGGAATAGCTGATAACCTGTTAACCTCGATAATCATGGCTGCCACCTGTCCCAAGATCATCGCTCCGGCGATGAACACCGGAATGTGGGACAATCCAATAGTCCAGGCAAATATTACCAAGCTTAAAGAGCTGGGCTACCATTTTGTCGAAGCCGAAGATGGTACGCTGGCCTGTGGTCTGGTAGGCAAAGGGCGACTGGCCAGGCTGGAGAATATCCTGGCTAAGATAGATGAGGTAACAAATAAATGAAATTCACCAAAATGCACGGACTAGGTAATGATTTTATTATCATCGATGGTATCGAGAACGATCTATCCAAGGTCGATCTGCCAGCGGCTGCCTCTAAGCTTTGCGATCGTAACTTTGGCATCGGGGCCGATGGCTTGATCATTCTCGAAAGCTCCAAGCTCGCCGAGGCCAGGATGCGTATCCTTAATTCCGACGGCAGTGAGCCGGAAATGTGCGGTAACGGCATCCGCTGTTTCGCCAGATATTTATTTGAAAAGAATGGCGGCAAGAAAGACATCTTTTCCGTGGAAACCTTGGCAGGGATCATGGTCCCGGTGATAATACAGGAGAACGGCAAGGTTAAGGCTGTTGAAGTCGATATGGGACCCCCGCGTCTATTGCGCAAAGAGATCCCCATGATAGGAGACCAACCCGATCAAATGGTCATTGAGGAGCTTTTGGATATTTCGCGATCCAAAATCCAAAATCCAAAATCCAAAATTGCCATTACGGCCGTCTCCATGGGCAACCCTCATTGCGTCATCTTTGTCGATGACGTTCATAAAGCAGATGTCAAAGGCTTAGGCCCGATAATTGAAACAGCCGCTGTTTTTCCGGCCAAGACCAACGTGGAGTTCATCCAGGTCATAGATGACAAGCATATTATCATGCGGGTCTGGGAGCGAGGGGTAGGGGAGACCCTGGCCTGCGGTACCGGCGCTTGCGCTTCGGCTGTCGCTGGGGTATTGACCGGCAAGACAGGGAGAGAAGTTGATGTCCAGCTGGCCGGAGGGGATCTGCTGATCGAGTGGCTGGAAGAAGATAACCACGTATATATGACCGGGGCGGCGGAGACGGTGTTCACCGGAGAAATAGACTTGTAGCTAGTAGCTGTCCCTCACCCCCGTCATTGCGAGGAGGCATCCGACGTGGCAATCTCTATAAGTATTACCTTCCGACGCAGTGTCCATTACAGATAAGACCTCTCCCCAATCCCCTCTCCGCCAAGCCGATGCGGCTGGCAGAGATGGCAGATCGGCCAGACGCATTGTGAAACACGGATTTCACGGATTTAAGATGATTACACGGATCGATCACCACACCATCGCATCTCTTTTGCATTAGGTGGTTGTGGCGGCGGGTTAATCTGTGTAATCCGTGTTTCAAGGAACGTTTAATGCTGGATGCTTTTCTTGCATAATTCAGTACAGCTAAGCTAATATAAATGCAAATAAACACAAAATAGCATCCAAGATCTATAGGAGTTACTATATGCCAAAAACATCAGAACGTTTACTAAAAGTCCCCCCGTATCTCTTCGAGGAGATCGACCGCAAGAAACGCGAGGCTCAGGCCAGGGGTGTAGACATCATCAATCTGGGCATCGGCGACCCCGATCAGCCAACTCCTGCATATATAGTCGAAGCCATGCAAAAGGCCGTAGCCGACAGCGAAACTCATAATTATCCCTCCAGCTCCGGCGAACCAGAATTCCAGGCTGCGGTTGCCCGCTGGTATAAGCAACGTTTTGGGGTGACCCTCGATGCCGGAAAAGAGACCACCGCCTTGATCGGCTCCAAAGAGGGGCTGGCTCATGTCTGCTTGGCCTATATCGACAAGGGCGATGTTTCCTTGGTCCCTTCGCCTTCCTATCCGGTCTACAAGATGTGGACCCTGATGGCCGGAGGAGAGCCTTATCTGCTGCCTCTGACCGCTGGCAACAATTTTTTACCTGATCTGGCTTCAATACCTGACCGGGTAATAAAGCGAGCCAAGTTGCTTTTCCTTAATTATCCAAATAATCCGACCGGTGCCGTATGCAGTCCAGACTTTTTAAAAGATGCTGTTGCTTTTGCCCTCAAGAACGACTTGCTGATCATTTATGACAACGCATACTGCGATATGGTCTTTGACGGCTATGAAGCGCCGAGTATCTTGCAGTTCCCGGGAGCCAAAGATTGCGCTCTGGAATTTACCTCTCTGTCCAAAGGATATAACATGACCGGCTGGCGGATCGGTATGGCCGCGGGTAATGCCCGGGCTATTTCAGCCTTGCGCGTGATCAAATCCAACGCTGACTCCGGCCAGTTCAAGGCCATCCAGCAAGCGGCCATCGCTGGCCTGGATAATTCCAGCAATATCGGCTCGTTGAACGCTATGTATACCCGGCGCCGTGATGTTCTCTGGAACGGGCTGAAGTCCATGGGCTGTAACATGCCTGCGCCCAAAGCGACCTTTTATTTCTGGGTGCCGGTGCCGAGAGGCTATGATTCCACGTCTTTTTCGGCATTATTGCTGGACGAATGCGGTATCGTCTCCGTACCTGGTACTGGTTACGGTGAAGCCGGTGAAGGTTACGTCAGACTGGCGATAACTGTCGACGAAAAACGCCTGGCCGAAGCAGTAGAAAGAATGCGGGCGAAGAAGATCCAGTTCTAACCAGAAAATATATATCATACCTGTTTAGAGAGTAAAAGCATGAGGATCGAACAATTAGTGACAAGCGATCTTCAGAGCCTTAAGGCATTACAACCTGCTGACTGGACGGATATCCTGCCAATATTTGCCGAATATATCGCCTGGCCGTTTTGCCTGCCGGTCAAGGTCATGATCGATAACAAGCTCGTTGGGACAGGCGCCGCGATCAGTTTCAACAAGACAGGCTGGATCGCTCATATTATTGTCCATGCAAAATATCGCAAAAAAGGATTAGGCAGTTCGATCGTTGATCATTTGTGTAAATACCTGAAAAGTTCAGGCTGTGAAACAATATCACTGATCGCGACCGAGCTTGGCTGCTCTATTTATAAAAAAGCCGGATTTGTTGAACAGACCGAATATTTATTCTTTCAAAGAGAAGGACAATTGCTCGATCATCAACCATCCGCCGAGTTAGTGCTGTGCACGGATCAAGATACAGAGGGGCTTCTTGCTTTGGACCAGAGGGTTTCAGGTGAAGATAGAAGGGGAATATTGAACGGAAAGCTGGCCGGCTCTGTGTTATACAAAAAGAACGATCAGCTCCTTGGTTACTGTTTGCCGATGATGTATGAATGTCCGGTCGTTGCTGAGACGCTGGAAGCCGGCCTGGAGTTGATGAGGTTAAGGCTTTCCGCAACGAATATGGAAATCGTTCCTGTTGATAATATTACTGCGATCGCTTTTCTAAAAGAGAATGGGTTTGCGGTAACTAAAAAAGAAATAAGAATGATCTGGGGCAAGGCGTTCTCATGGCAGCCAGAAAAGATCTTCAATAGGATCGGCGGTAATTTTGGCTGATTTGTCCAATGAATATTGCTTTAACGGTTGCTTCAGCTATTATTTCCCGTTATAAAAGGTAATTTAAAGCATCTGGATTCTGTCTAAAAGCCGCAGCTAATATCTCTGGATCATTTTTCAAAGTAACATCAGCATACTTCAGTGACCGGCCGTCTAAATTAACAGCCTGTAGGACCAATGCCTTGTCTTTTTTAAGATCAGCTGAAGCATATTTCAACGCAAAAGGATCATTGATCACGGCTAAGGTAACCGTAGATAAGTAACCTTTAAGTGTTTCTGAGGCGTATTGCAATAAACTGCCTTTTCTGGTTACTGCTAGCTCGACCAGCGTTTTATCATTCAGAACATTTGGGCCGGTCAACCTAAATGCGTCCGGATTTTGTTCAATAGCTTTTCCGGCGACCTCAAAGTTGTCCCTAAGCGTATCATCAGCAAAGCGCAGAGCAAGCCCATCCATAGATACAGCCTGCAGAACGATCGCCTTGTCCTTTTTCAGATCATCCGAGGCGAATTGCAGAGCCATCGGGTCATTAGCTAATGCTTTCGTTACAATAGCTGCGGTGTTTCTTAGACTGGCGGAAGCAAATCTCAACAGACCGCCTTTTTTTGAGACTACCTGCCCAACTAGTGTATCCTTGGCTACTACATCTGTCCCTGCAAATTGTAGGGCGTCAACATTTTGTTCGATAGCTATCCCTGCGACCTCAAAATTGTTCCTTAAGGAAACATCTGCGAACTGTAAAGCAAGCCCTTGCTTATTTACGGCCTGTAGTACAATTGTTTTATCATTTTTTATGTCAGCCGAGGCAAATTGCAAGGCCATGGGGTCATTGTCAATGGCTTTAGAAACTATTGCAAAGTCGTTTTTCAGGCTTTCGGCAGCGTATTGCAGCAAGCTGCCTTTTCTGGTTACTGCTAGCTCGACCAGCGTTTTATCTTTCAAAACATTTGGGCCGGTCAAAATAAATGCGTCTGGATTTTGCTTAATAGCTTTTTCGGCGACCTCGAAGTTGTCCTTGAGCGTATCGTCAGCAAAGCGCAGCGCGAATCCCTCTAAACTGACTGCCTGCAGAACGATCGCCTTATCCATTTTTAGATCATCTGAGGCGAATTGCAGCGCCATCGGGTCGTTGGCGATAGCTTTAGAAACAGTTGCAGCATCGTTTTTCAGGTTTTCAGCAACGTATTTCAATAGACTCCCTTTCTTAGATAGTGCGGTCCCGATAATAGTACTATCAGCCAGAACATTTTGGCCGGCATATATTAGAGCATCAACATTTTGAGCAATAGCTTTTCCAGCGACCTCTAGATTATCTTTTAGCGTATCATCCGCAAAGCGCAGACAAAAACCGTTTATTGTTACTGCCTGTAAGACCAGCACCTTGTCCTTTTTCAGGTCGTCTGCAGCATATTGCAGAGCCATTGGGTCACTGGCAATGGCTTTAGAAACTATTGCAAAGTCGTTTTTCAGGCTTTCGGCAGCGTATTGCAGCAAGCTGCCTTTTCGGGTTACTGCTTGCTGGACCAGCGTTTTATCAGCTAGAACATTTGGCCCGGCATATTTGAGAGCGTCTATATTTTCAGTAATGGCTATTTGGACGATCACTAGATCATCTTTGAGCTTATCATCAGCAAAGCACAGTGTGCATCCCTCTAAACTGACCGCCTGCAGAACGATTGCTTTGTCATTTTTTAGATCATCTGAGGCGAATTGTAGAGCCAACGGGTCATTGGCGATAGCTTTAGCAACAGTTACCGCATCCTTTTTCAGACTTTCAGCAACGTATTGCAACAAACTTCCTCTCTAATAGTGCTGGCCCGATAATGGTACTATCAGCCAAAACATTTGGGCCGGCATATTTAAGCGCATCAGCATTTTGAGCGATAGCTTTTCCGGCGACCTCTAGGTTATTCTTGAGCGTATCATCAGCAAAGTATAGGGCAAGACCATTCATTTCTACAGCCTTTAATACCAGAGCTTTATCCTTTTTTAGATCTTCAGAGGCATATTGCAATGAAGAGGGGGCATTGTTTATGGCAGCAGTTACTACCTCTCGGTCTTTTCTTAGATCTGCAGATGAATATTGCAGGGCTAAACCATTGTTCTTCACGGCTTCCAGAACGATCGCCTTGTTGTTTTGCAGAGCAGCGGGCAAGGATCTTAGCAGATTACCATTAGTCCTGACAAAAGAGAGATACATGTTCAGATCTTCCGGACTTAATTCGTTGGCTGTTGCGCTATTAACCGCGCTTTTAATGGACTGCACTTGTTTGCTTAAGGTCACTGTATCAGCAGGCGCGCTGTTATTACTGCTACTGCCGATATTGGCCATCAATTGTATGTTAGCGAGATCGAGATTGGTAGTAACGGTATTTCGAACGGCTGTCCAATCCATCGGTTGGATGTTGAGATCATTTATGCTAACTTGGTTATTGATCGTCAGGTTTTCTGTAAATGTATTTGCCACGATGGTTCTCTCTTAACATATTCAGATTTACGTATTAGTAATATCGTAATGAAGTTAGTGAATAATGTACCGTAACTAGCGACTAGTTATTCTGTTGTAAAGATCAGCTGGAAATAAGTTAGACTTAGATATATCTGACTGGGACCTGATCTGGATCACAACCTTGAAAAGTTCTTTCCCGGACAAATGTTAGAAGTTCAAGACGTACCAGTATAATTCGTTGCATCAGTCTGGTGAAACTAACGATATACTTAGTGAGATGACAAATCCTATCGATCAATTAAAACCTTCATATACAGCTTCGAAGATCGAGGCCTTTTCTCCCGCTAGTCCGGCCGGCTCTCAGGTCGATGTTCGGATAATCTTCCTTGAGCCTAGATATAATGCTGTTTGCACGATCGTCGACGAGTTCGATACCGTGGTCTGCCGTGAACTGCCAAGTATAAGATTCAATAAGGTAGCCCATAGGCCTTACTCTGAGATTAGACAGCTTTCCCCTCAACAGCAAGAACAAGAATTACAAAAGATCAATAATGAACTGAGCCAGAACGTTGACAAAGTGATGACCATGACCCCGCAAGGTAGAACGATTGGTGCTGCTCAGAAAGCCCTGCTGGTCAAAGCTTTCAAGACGGCTATGGTAAAAGTCGTCCTTCAGCAAAAGCAATATTTGGAGCACTTAGGCTCCACGCAACGTCAGGCGATCCTGTCCAAGGTTGATAATCCTGCCGGTTTGAGCCCGGCCCAGATCTTCAATCAATTACTAAAGAAGATCGTTGGCCAGGTCGAAAGCGAATTATGGGATGAAAAGGCCGGACCGTTAAGATCGGTCGGGGTCAATGTGTTAAAAGATATTAAGAACGAGGTCAGCGCGGAAGTAGTTAAGGAACTCGCTTCGATCGAACGTAAAGAGCTCTTGGCCGAGAATGAACAGTCAAGAAAAAAAGAACAGCATACGAAAAGCATGTTCGCGCATGAGTCAGAGAACTCAGCCCGGATCATCAGGGATATGATCATGAGACAGGCTGACGAGAAAAAGGCCGCCGAGCGCGCAGCTGAGAAAAGACATGAAAAGAAGATCAGACAGAAAAGAATACATGAGGAAGTTCATTTGGCCAAGTTGCTAGAAGAAGGAAAAGTTGAAGAAAAGTTACATTATGAAAAGATCGTGACCGATAAAGTTCAGTTGCCTAAAGGCCTGATCAAGCAAGAGTCCAGAACCAAAACGAGCGTCAGAGCTAAACTGATCAGCGCCTTAATGCAATTGCTCTCTCCGCAAGTTAGTTCGGCAAAGGCAAAGACCAGCACCAGGGAGATCGAGAGCTTATTGATGGCCTTGAAAAGTTCGACGAGAAAACAAAGCAGTGCGGATTCTGAAAAGCCCTTATTGATCTAGCTTCTTTAAAGCTTCCTTTAAATGCAGTCCCTGGTCCAGACTAAAAGCTAATCCAAGCCAGGCCCAGTTCTGTTCATAATATTCAAGCTGATTCTTACCCCAATAGCCCTGTTCATTATAGGTCTTCATCATATTATCCATGATCTTGTTGGCGTTCTGCTGGTCGCCGGCCGCTTTGAACAAGGACAGATAACAGCCGTATGGACCAGGGCCGTCCTCATCGGTACCGCGCAGACCTTTCATGGTCTTGCCGTCTATGGCATAACCGCGGTTGATCTTGCCGGTCTTGATCAATTCATTTTTGTAAAATTCGTAAGGACCTGTTTCCATCAGATACTTTTTCGCCAAGGGCTCATTATTCCAGGCCAGATCTAATGCGGCAAAAAAATCAAAGCGGAAGGCGTCCCAGCCATGCATATAATCATCGGTGGAAAGATTGTTCGTCCAGGGGACGTTCGTCGGCTTGCCTGTTGTCGTAAGCGAGAACCAGTCCGGGATCAGTTGTCCGTTGCCTTTATGCGGCTTGCCGTCTTCGTCACGTAAGGTGGCATTGGCGCCGGTCGTAATATCTTCATAGCAATTCTTGGCTAATTCTTCCCAGGGATGGCTCGGGTCAAGTTTCTTGAAAATAGTATTATATATAAAAGGCATATAGTAGGAAAGATTGATCCAGGGCTCGCCTTTATCGTTGGAGGTTAAATGAAAATTCTCCTTGCCGATCAGTTTGCCGTCGTAGATCTTGATATCGGTTATGACAAAGTAACCTTTTTGATTATTGTCATCGGCCTGCAGGAAGAGGGCGTCGATCCTGGTCCAGTCGATCTTGTCCTCAGCCTTGAATTTATCAAAAGGAAGAACATGGTGCTGCCAGTCATTGGTCAGGATAACCTCCGTTGTCGCTTCTGTTTCCCGGTTAGGGTTACTTTTCTGAAAACCTTTGAAGATAACCTTTAATTTATCGCCTTGTTTACCGCGACAACTAAAACTTAAACCATGCATTTCTGAAAAATCAGCCTTTTCCAATTCTTTGCCTACGCCGCCCCATTTTGTATTAGGGATAAAATAATTCACTTCCATGGCATGCGTATTCTTCTCCGGACCTGCGGTCAGCGTTCTGGTCAGTAAAGCGGAAGGGGTCGTATAGATGAACCAGGATTTAAGATGGGGTCTTGAGGAGAAATTATCAATGACCCCGGGGATAATATATTTTACGCATTTATTCCAGATATCCGCCGTTATCGTTTTGGCATGGGTCAAATAGTCATTGATCCCTTTTTGACTGCCCCAGAGACAATGAGCCAGGGCTAAAGAAGCGGCGATCAGTTCATCGCCGTCCGGAGCGGCATCCAGACCGTCGCGCCAGAGCGCTCCTTCAACGTCAGACCACTTAAAAAAAATAACTCCGCCGCGGCCTTTTTTCTTGATATTATCGACATAGCGCCAGGCAAAGAGATTATCTTTGCGCACCTGGGGCATCTCCCCCCATTGGCTGATCTGCCAGTAAAATATCTCATCGATATTCTTTCTCCACAAATTATAATAAGCCCATTCCCAGACCCGATTAAAGGTCGCCTGGTCGTTCATCCAGACCGAGCGGAACATGACATAGGAAACCGTTTCGGAAAAGGTCATAAAATATTGAGAGCCGGATTCGCCAAAGCCCAGGATATCGGGATCACCCAAAGGCCGATTGGTTACGGGGTCGATCTTGTTAAGTTTGTAATGTTCCCAGCTTTGTTCGAGAACTTTCCGTAAATCCTGTGCCATGCATTTATCTTACTGCTTTTAAAATGGGCAAGTCAAGGAAAGAATACGGGGGGAATA
>JBAZXJ010000031.1:0-1190 GCA_041659865.1 Candidatus Margulisiibacteriota bacterium
CGGCGCTACCTCCGGCGAAGCCTATATCCGTGGCATGGCCGGCGAAAGGTTCTGCGTGCGTAACAGCGGAGCTTACGCGGTCGTTGAAGGGACGGGGGACCATTGCTGTGAGTACATGACCGGGGGACGTGTGGTCGTTCTGGGCAAGACCGGCAGGAACTTCGCTGCCGGGATGAGCGGAGGGATCGCTTATGTTTTCGATAAATACGGCCTCTTTGATTATTTCTGTAATAAAGGAATGGTCGAGCTGAGCAATGTCGCCGAAAAAGAAGATCTGGATACGATCAAGAGCATGATCACCAAACATTTTAAATATACCAAAAGTACCCTGGCCGAAAAAATACTTTCCAGCTGGGATTCCTATTCCGGTCTTTTTGTGAAAGTGATGCCCGTAGAATACCGCAAGGTCATGGAACATAAAAAACTGCAGGAACTGATGGCCAAGATGGCCAAGATCGGCGAAGATGAACAGTTAGCCGACTCTTCGGACGGATAAGGAAAAGATCATGGGCGCAACTGACGGATTTTTAAAAATCAAACGCAAGAACAGCGGTTACCGGCCGAAGGACGAAAGGCTCAAGGATTTCGCTGAGGTCGAAGTGTCCCTGCCTGAAGAAGAGCGGGTAAAACAGGCTTCGCGCTGTATGGATTGCGGAGTGCCTTTCTGCCATTGGGCCTGCCCTTTGGGTAATATCATGCCGGAATGGCAGGACCTGATCTATCGCGGGGAATGGAAGAACGCGATCATCAAGCTTCAGGAGACGAATAATTTTCCGGAAATAACCGGCCGGATCTGCCCCGCTCTTTGCGAGGCTTCCTGCGTACTGGGTCTGGGCGACGATCCGGTCACCATCCGCGAGAATGAACTGGCCGTTACCGAATATGCTTTCGCCAACGGTTATATCAAACCAAGACCGCCGAAAAAACGTTCCGGTAAAAAAGTGGCCGTGATCGGTTCCGGCCCGGCCGGTTTAGCCGCCGCGGATACCATGAACAAGCTGGGCCATAGCGTTGTTATCTTTGAACAGGACAGCAAGGCCGGCGGACTTTTACGCTACGGTATCCCGGACTTCAAACTCGACAAGAAAGTCATCGACCGGCGCCTGGAGATCTTGCACCAGGAAGGCATCGCCATTAAGACCCATATCCAGGTCGGACGCGAACTTTCCGGTCAGGAACTGCTCAAGACC
>JBAZXJ010000031.1:1200-2842 GCA_041659865.1 Candidatus Margulisiibacteriota bacterium
GATGCCTTATGTTTAACCATCGGCGCCCGCCAGCCGCGCGACCTAAGCGTTGCCGGCCGGGAATTAAAAGGCGTGCATTTTGCCATGGAATATCTCGGCCAGCAAAATAAACTGCTTGGCGGAGAAGTTGTAGCGAAAAATGAATTGATCAATGCCAAGGATAAAAATGTCCTGGTCATCGGCGGCGGCGATACCGGTTCTGATTGCGTCGGTACGGCCAACCGCCAGGGTGCCAGAAGTATCACCCAGATCGAGATCCTGCCCAAGCCGCCGGTCGAACGTACGGAGAACATGCCCTGGCCGAACTGGCCGACCCTTTTGAAGAATTCCAGTTCCCATCAGGAAGGCTGTGAACGGCTCTGGAATATAACGACAAAGAAGTTCTCCGGCAAAGCTGGCCAGGTGGAAAAAGCTCAAGCGATGAAAGTGGAATGGCACAACGGCAAGATGCAGGACGTCCCCGGCTCGGAATTTGAGATCAAGGCGGACCTGGTACTATTAGCATTAGGGTTCACTCAACCGGTACACGACGGACTATTAACTGAATTAGGTCTGGAATTCGATACCCGGGGTAATGTGAAAGTGGATGATAACTATATGTCTTCGGTCAAGGGGGTCTTCTCTGCCGGCGATACCGTAAGAGGCGCGTCTTTAGTTGTTTGGGCTATGCAGACGGGGCGGTTGGCGGCGAAGGCGATCGATCGGTATCTTCGCTAAGGCGTATATTCCAGTCCGATCAGCGTTAGATCATCACTTGCTTTACGGCCCTCGGCAAAATCATTTAGGCTTTGCTCCAAGCCGTTGATAAGTTGTTCCAGATCAAGCTTCCTGTTCAGACGCAAATAATTCGTTAAATTTTTCAAGCCAAATCCCTTGTCCTCCATATTTTTGCGTTCAATAAGTCCGTCCGTATAAATGAACAGGCGATCGCCTTCTTTTAATCGATATATTGGCTGTGCAGTATTCAAGGTATCTTTTTCATAAGACGACCCAAAAGGAGGCAGGGTCCCGAGTTGTTTCTGAGGGAGCAGTCTGGGCTTGCCGTTAACCGGCACTATCAGCAAAGGAGGATGCCCGGCCGAAACTGAACTCAAGATACCAGCGGGATCGATCTTCAGGATGATCCCGGTGAACATTTTCGACAAAGAACCCTGCTTTTGCACCTGGCAATATTTATCATTCAAGGCGCGCATGATATCTGCCAGAGGCACTGCCTGGCCCCGATAATCACGCAGAAAGCCTTTGATCAACTTGGCGCAGTAGGCCGTCGGCAGATCATGGCCGGCAAGATCACCCAGGAATAGATATAACGAGCCGGCCGGCCCCTGCCAATGATCATAAAGATCACTAGATATATTATGTAAGGGCCTGGACAAAAATTGAGCTTGAAGCTCCTTGGGGATCGTGCCGAGATCGGGCGCGGGGACCGTGCAATAATTCAGGACCGTTCCTACAATATTTGGGGTCTGATAAGTATTGCTGAGCATGGTCAAATAAGGAGTTATACTATTAAGTAAACTGTTCAAAAAGTTCTTTTGCTGGAAATGCTGACCGGACGCGGCTGTTTGTTTCTCGATCACTAAGAGATATTTCACTCCGGTCTGGCCGGCAAGGCTCATCAGCCAATTATCCCGGCCGTTAG
>JBAZXJ010000031.1:2852-10624 GCA_041659865.1 Candidatus Margulisiibacteriota bacterium
ATAATATACCGGGATTAGCCAGCGCTTCCGCATACGGTCCGTTTTTCTGGTCATCATACTTGCTAATTAATTCAGCCTGGTAAACTTTTAAGCCCAAGCCTAAAAGCCCTAGCTGTTTTTCCAGGGAAACGAATAAGGCCATGACCTTTTGCTTAAATATGATGTTTGAACTTATTATAGAGGCTCGTTCCAGTACAATGGAGCTCTGCGCCAGCAGAGCATCAGCATCCCGCTGTAAGCTATCCAGCATAGCCCAATAGCTCTCGGTCGAAACCATGACAGCTGGCCTTGGGCCCAGGGAAGTACCAATTATTTTTCTAGACATGATATTCCTGTTCAGATAGATCGGATAACTGCTCAAGGCGTATATCCATATAGCTATAGCTCTCTTTTCTATCGGAACTTTTTTGGGATTATTGCAAATATTTCCGGTGAAACGCCGGTTCAGGGGAAGAACCTATTGCGCCTAAGGGGATAGAGCGGGACCGGGAACAGAACCAGGCGTATATTCCAGGGCTATCAGGGTCAGATCATCGTCTGGTTCCTCGCCGTCGGCAAAACGGTCTTGGTTCTGCTGAAAGCCGTCCACCAGGATGTCCAGGCCGAGAGCCTTGTTCTGATGCATATAATCCTGGAATTGTTTCATACCGTATAATTTACCGCCCGCGCTTCTGCGTTCTGTAAGCCCGTCCGTATAGACAAAAAGGCGGTCACCATCTTTAAGGCGATATGACTGCTTCGCTCCGCTCAACTCTGACCGGTCATAGGTAAAGCCAAAGGGCAGAAGGCTATGTTCATTGGACTGCGGAGGTGGCTGTTCCTTGTCGCTGTTCGGCACGATCAGCAGAGGAGGATGCCCTGCTGAAACGTAACTTAAGTCGCCGTCAGGAGTTATCTTGATCAGGATCCCGGTAAGCATAAGCGTTAGAACATTCTGCTGTTCACGGCATAGTTTATTGTTGAGTCCGTACATGATCTCCTCAATAGGTACTTCCTTATCTTTATATTCAGCCAGATAGCCCTTGATCAGCATAGCGCCGTAAGCCGCCGGCAGACCATGCCCGGTCATATCGCCCAGGAATAGATATAACGAACCATCCGGACCCTGCCAATGGTCATGAAAATCACCAGAAATATCATGTAAGGGTTTGGCCAGGAACCTGCTCTGCAAAACCTTGGGGATATCGGATGGGTCCGCTTCGGTTCCCTGGCGGTAATCAATGATCTTGTCTAAAATGTTTTTGACCTGCTGATCCTGCTTCAGCATGGTCAAATACGGGTTTAAGCTATTGAGCAAACTGCCCAGAAAACCTTTTTGCTGGAAATGCTGACCAGCGGCAGCTGTCTCTTTTTCGATCACCAGTAAATATTTCTCATCGGTCCTGCCGTTGAGGCTCATCAGCAAATTATCCTGACCATTTAGGTTCTGATCTGAAAGGACCCCTGATCTTTTCAGGGCCGCAGCATAAGGGTCGTCTTTTTTGACGATGAGCGAAGTATCCGCCGGCTGACCGGGCCTGAATTCGGTTACCTTGTATTCATCGTCTTTGCTGACTTTTTCTGCCTGGTAAACTTTCAGGCTTAAACCTAAAAGCTGCAGTTGTTTATCTAAGGATGAGAATAAACCAAAAACCTTATGATCAAAGACAGCGCTGGCGCCTTTCACGGAGGCCGGCAGATTATAATGGGGGTCCGCGATCGCTCCAGCATCCATCTGCAGGGTATTGAGCATAGACCAATAGCCCTCTGAAGAACTTATACTACCGGCCGTCGGGCCACCTAAAGAAGAACTAATTATCTTTTTTTGCATAGCTTACCTCTGCAGATATATCTGCTTATCTATGACTATCGTTAAATTTGGATAAATTATAGCATGTTCGAACGACCTGGAGGGGCGTGGGGACTGAGGTTATCCGGCGGATACTTCGACAAGCTCAGTGACCAGGCGGTATGTGAGCCTTTCTAGAGATCGCCGCGTCGGCTGCCTCCTCGCAATGACGGAAGTAATTTTAAGGCGTATATTCCAGACCGATCAGTGTTAGATCATCGTTTGGCTCACGGCCTCCGGCAAAATCATTTAATTTCTGCTCTACTCCGTTCAGCAGTTTAGCCAGGTCCAATCCCTTGTTCTCCTGCAAATAGTTTACCAGGTTCTGCAGGCCGAAACCTTTACCCGCAGGATTCAAACGTTCGGTAACGCCGTCAGTATATAAATATATCCTGTCCCCGGCTTGCAGCTGATATCTTTGTGCCGTGCTGATCTCATTGCTATCATAAGGTAAGCCGAATAATTGCATACCGTCATCCGGATGGCGGGGCAGTATTTTATGCTTGCCGCTGGCAGGAATTATGACCAGTGGCGGATGCCCGGCAGAAACTGATTTCAGGACTCCTTGCGGAGTGATCTTAATGATGATCCCGGTAAACATGAGCGTTAAATAACCGCCTTTTTGGTCCCGGCATAATTTAGCATTTAGGCCCTTGATGATCTCCAGAATGTGTACTTTCTTGTCTTTATATTCACTTAGATAACCCTTGATCAGCATAGCGCCGTAAGCCGCCGACGGACCGTGCCCGACCATATCGCCCAGGAACAGATACAATGATCCGTCCGGCCCAAGCCAATGATCATAAAAGTCACCGGAAATGACCTTTAGGGGTTTAGCGATAAAACCGGCCTTAAGATACTTGGGGATCTCGGTCGGATCAGGCAAGAGGGCCTGCTGATAGTTGAGCATTGTTTTCAGGTCGTTAGGACTTAACTGGTCGCTATCCTTAAGGGACAAGCTCACATGGGGCGCTTGGGGAATGGCGGTTGTGATGATCTTTTTTTGCATGGTTAACCTTCGCTAATGAATGAACATATCAGTGTGATCAAGCAAAGCTCTCCATTAAAGAGATTGCTTCGTCGATGACTCCTCGCAATGACGGGGTGGGATTACTTTCCTTACTGCCGTCTTGCGCTCACCAGTGTGGATATACGGCGCCACCCCTACATAATTATATCGTTCATTTTCCTTATTTATTGCATTGTTAATTTTTCCCTTTTGCATTATTATATGACCCATCATGACCAAATACATAATAGTTACCGGTGGTGTAGTATCCTCGCTTGGCAAGGGTATTACGGCCGCCTCCCTTGGTTTGCTCTTGAAAAGCGCCGGGTTTAAGATCCGGATGCTGAAGATGGACCCCTATATCAATGTTGATCCCGGGACGATGTCCCCTTTTCAGCACGGCGAGGTCTATGTTACCGATGACGGCTACGAGGCAGACCTGGATCTGGGTTACTACGAAAGGTTCCTGGAACAGGACACGACCCGGGACAGTAACTTTACCAGCGGAGCCATCTACAGCGCGGTGATCCATAAAGAACGCCAGGGCGACTACCTGGGCGCTACGGTCCAGGTCATCCCACATATCACCAACGAGATCAAGGAACGTATCCGCAAGGTCGGGCGCAGTGCGGATATCGTCATTGTAGAGATCGGCGGAACGATCGGTGATATCGAAGGCCTGCCCTTCCTGGAAGCGGTACGCCAGCTGAGACTGGATGTTAAGCCAAAGAATATCTGCAATGTCCATGTCACCCTGGTCCCCAATATCAAGGCTGCCGGTGAACTAAAGACCAAACCAACTCAGCAAAGTGTTTCCAAATTGCGCGAGATCGGGATCGAACCCCAGATCATCTGCTGCCGGACGGAAAAACCCTTGCCCCTGGAAGCCAGACAAAAGATCGCCTTGTTCTCAAATCTTACCGTAGACGCGGTCATCGAAGAAATGGATGTTGAAGATACGATCTATGAGATACCTTTAATGCTCTATGCCAGTAACGTGATCAAACAGATCGAAGCTCATCTGGAACTGCCGAAAAAACGCTGTAAGATCGAAGCTATGACCGAGTTCGTGAATACCATCAAGACCGCTAAAAAAGAAGTACGCATCGTCGTCGCCGGAAAATATACCAACATCAAGGATTCCTACAAGAGTATCTGGGAAGCCCTGCTTCATGCGGCTACCGGCCAGAAACTGAAATTGGTCGCAGAGCCCCTTGATGTCGAATCCCCCAATGCCTTAAAACAGCTGCAAAATTATGACGGGATCCTAGTCCCTGGCGGTTTTGGCGTGCGCGGGATCGAAGGCAAGATCGACGTGATCAAGTACGCCCGCGAGCATAAGATACCCATGCTGGGTATCTGTCTTGGTATGCAGTGTGCGGTGATCGAGTTCGCCCGTAACGTTTGCGGACTGGACGGAGCGAATAGTACGGAATTTGATGAAAATACACCTGCGCCGGTCATCGACCTGATGGAAGGCCAAAGACAGATCAAGGACAAAGGCGCGACCATGCGTCTCGGAGCTTACCCCTGCAAAATTCAAAGCAAAACCAAAGCGGCCAAGCTTTATAAAAAAGAGCTGATCTCCGAACGTCATCGCCACCGCTATGAAGTCAACAATGAACTATTGCCTTTACTGCAGGAAAAGGGGCTAGTGGTCTCTGGACGCTATGAGGAAAAGAACCTGGTCGAGATAGTTGAACTGCCTACGCATCCCTTTTTTGTCGCCGCCCAATTCCACCCTGAATTCAAATCTCGTCCGCTCCGTCCACATCCCTTATTTAAAGGCTTTATTCAGGCTGCCGCCCAATGCGCCAAAGACTGAAAACGCTGATCAGGGTAAGCGGATTCGTTCTCGTCATTGCCGGCCTGTTCTGCACTGTTATCCTTAATATGCGCTATCATGAACTGGTCCGTCAGGTACAGGACCTGCGCATCAAGACCCAGGAAGTAGTACGCGCCAATGAGCAGCTGGAGATCATTATCGCCCGCGGTCAGAATTTCGGCCGGCTTCAGGAAGTCGCGGAAAAACGCCTGAAAATGTATCCCCCGAACAAAGTGGAGTTCATCTTCGTCGAATGATCGATCTAAATAAAGAGGGGCAAAAACGCCTCACCTTCTTTCTCTTTCTGGTCACTATCCTGTTTTTGGTGCTGATCGGCAGGCTGTTCTGGCTCCAGATAGTCCAATACAACTTTCTGCAGGAAAAAGCCAGGTCCCAGCAGCAGCGAACGATCACTCTCGGCGCCAAGCGCGGGAACATCTACGACGGGAAAGGCGACCTGCTGGTCACCTCGGTGCGTACCCAGTCGCTTTACGCCATCCCGCGCATCATCAAGAACAAACAGGAGATCGCCCATAAGCTCAGCGGGATCATCGCCGTACCTCCGGAGCGCATCATGGAACTGATCAACAACCAGCAATATTTTGTCTGGCTCAAGCGCAAACTTTCTCCTGAGCAGGTAGCACAAGTTGATGCGCTCAAAGAACCTGGCCTGAAATATATCCCTGAGGAAAAACGTATCTATCTTTACGATAACCTGGCCTCGCAGTTGATCGGCTTTACCAATCTGGATAACGAAGGCATGAGCGGAGTGGAGTATCTTTTCAATAAACATTTAAAAGGCCAGCCGGGAACTTTCGTTATGCAGAGCGATCTTTTCGGCCGGGAAATCTTTTCCTATAGCCGCAAGATCGATGAACCGGTCGACGGCAAGAAACTGGCCCTGACCATTCATAGTTTTCTGCAGTATGTTTCTGAAAGGGAATTGAAGAAAGCCGTGGAAACTTTCCATGCCAAAGGCGGCTGTGTGATCATAGCTGACCCTAACAGCGGTGATATCCTGGCCATGGCCTCTTATCCGGATTACAATCCCAATCTGTATTTCAAATATCCGGACAAGACCAGAAATAACCAGACCATTGAGTTCACTTACGAACCCGGCTCTACTTTTAAGCCAATCGTCATCGCTTCTGCTATCAATGAGAAAGTAGTAGATCCGGATACTGAATTCATAGTACCAGCCGCGATCAATATCGGCGGCCGCGTGATCAATGACAGCCACAAACATGCCACGGAGCGCATGACCGTGACCAAGATCCTGGCCATGTCCTCAAATATCGGGACCGGCATGGTCATGAAGGTCCTGGGTAAGCATCGCTTTTACCGCTATTTAAAGGATTTTGGTTTTGGTCAAAAGACCGGAATAAACTTTCCAGGAGAGTCCGCTGGGATAATCAAATCGGAAAGATCGACGACAATAACTGATTTTGCCATCATGGCCTTTGGCCAGGTGAACGCGGTTACGCCTCTCCAGCTGGTCATGGCCACCAGCGCTATCGCCAACGGAGGATTATTGTACAAGCCAAAGATCATCAAATCCCTGGAAAGCGAAGACGGAATGTACCTCAACACCACACCAACCACACTAGTGCGCCGGGTCATCTCAGAGCAAACCTCAAAGACCATGCGCGAAATGATGATCAAGGTAACGACCGAAGGAACGGGCACCAGTGCCAAGGTCCATGGGTTTGAAATTGCCGGCAAGACCGGTACGGCACAGAAACCGGCCCCGGGAGGCGGTTATTTGTCTAATGCCTATGTCGGTTCTTTCATTGGTTTTGCACCGGCTGATAAACCAAAGTTCGTCATCCTGGTCGTGATCGACAGCCCGGCGATGGGCGTACATCACGGCGGTACCTGCGCAGCGCCGGCTTTCAAGGCCATCGCCGAGGAGTCGATAAGGTATTTGAGCGTGGCGCCGAAATAGAGGTATCCCACCGTCATTGCGAGGAGGCATCCGACGTGGCAATCTCGTTAAGCGATACCTTATGAGAGATTGCCACGTCGCCCCGATGCGGGGCTCCTCGCAATGACGGGTGTTATCTATCTGTATAATGCTCTATCATTAAAAGCCGATCTGCAAGGCCAATCCATCATACGCCAACTGCATGTTCTCCGGCAGCTTCGCGTTCGTCTCTTCATGACCCAGCTCATGCGCAATATGCGTGAAATAGGTCTGTTTGGCTCCGATGCGCCGGGCGACGGCGATCGCTTCTTCCAGATTAAAATGTGTCGGATGCTTTCTGTGGCGCAAGGCGTCCAGGACCAGAATATCCAAACCTTTTAGCAGTTCATAATTTTCTTCAGGAATGAAGCTACAATCGGTGATATATGCAATGTTCTCAAAACGAAAAGCGGTCACCTTGCTGATCCCGTGTTTAACTTCAAAAGGTATTACCGGTAAACCATAAACCTTAAAAGTCCCAGCGATCGGCCGCAGGTCAAGCTGGGGCAGCCCCCCGCCCTGCTGCACCGCTCCACCAAAAGCGTAAGCAAAGATCCGGCGCAGCTCCTCGCAATGCTCGGAGCTGGCGTGACAGACGATGTCCTCTTTTTGCAGCCAATTGAAGAGCCGCATATCGTCCAGCCCAAAAACGTGGTCCGCGTGACAATGGGTGAACAGGACCGCTTCCACATGGCGTATCTTGTTCGTCAAACACTGCTGGCGCAGATCGATCGAGCTGTCGATCAAAATATTTTTGCCGTTAGTTAATTCAATGAGCAGCGAAGAGCGTGTCCGCTTATCTTTCGGATCGGTCGAAGCGCACACGGCACAATCACAGGCGATCACGGGAATGCCGTGGGAGGTGCCGGTGCCGAGGAAGGTGATCTTTTGTATTTTGGTATTCATGGTCTATTTAGAATAGCAGAACGTAAGAAAGCAGGAAAGACAGGAAAGACATGATTAAGCTCCGTCATTGCGGGCATAATAGTCAAAAGGTGTTGGTATTTTCACATATTTTGCAAGTGAAAATACCACTTGAAATAACTATATCTGCGTTTGGGTGAAAGTCCTCGATGTTGTCTGTATTTGGACTTTAATCTTGAAAAATATCCTTCTAAACTGTTTGTCATCGCTGGGATTTGGGGAT
>JBAZXJ010000032.1:0-2387 GCA_041659865.1 Candidatus Margulisiibacteriota bacterium
TGGTCCTCCCGTTATATAAACTTCAGGCAGTCTTTATCGCCGAGGATGTTGAGTCGATCATCCCAGAAGCAGTGGGGACGGACAAAGAATGCAAGAATAGTATGTCTGGCGAAGTTCTTGTGCCATATTTAGTAAATGCCGTACAAGAGCTTAAAACCGAAAATGATCTGCTGAAGGCGCGGATAGTAAAGCTGGAAGCAAAATAAAGCCTAAGTACAGTCGACTCTTTAATTGATCATATTCAGAACCCCGCCTTCTAAATGGTGGGGTTTTGTTTCATTGATTGACAATAAGCCAGCTGTATATATAGTTTGAGGACCATCATGTTAACCCGTCAGGCCTTTGAGAACAGAGCGAACCAGTTCCTAGCCCCCTATATATCATCATTGTAACGTCATTATTATTCTGCTATAATATCAATAATTAAAAAACTTCCCTATTTGTCCACGGGTAATAACAGGTCCATGAACTATTGATCAAGGGAACCTCAATGGAAAAAGAAAAGATCGCGATCTCTCTGCAGATCATTGAAAGAAAAATATACTTTTTTAGAGGCGTCAGGGTCATGCTGGATCGTGACTTGGCAGAATTGTACGGAGTTGAAACAAAGGCGTTAAATCAGGCAGTAAAAAGAAATCTCGACCGATTCCCCAAGGAATTCATGTTTCAATTGACTCATGCTGAAGCTGAAAATTGGAAGTCACAATTTGTGACTTCCAATCGGGAAAAGATGGGGCTCAGAAAATTACCGTACGCATTCACCGAACAAGGTGTAGCAATGCTTTCCGGAGTACTAAAAAGCCGGACTGCCATAAATATTAGCATTCAGATAATCAACGCGTTCGTTGCTATGCGCCAGTTCATTACAATAAATGCCCAGATCTTTCACAGGCTTGGCGCTGTAGAGCGGAAACTTCTTGAACAAAAACTTGAAACTAATGAAAAGTTTAACGAAATATTCAATGCCCTTGAAAAAAGAGCGGCTATCCCCAAGCAAGGGGTCTTTTATGACGGGCAGATCTTTGATGCCTATCAATTTATTTCCGACCTGATCCGTTTAGCAGAAAGATCGATCATAATTATAGATAACTATGTTGATGACACGGTTTTGACTTACCTCACAAAAAGGAAAAAAGGGGTAAAGGTTACAATTCTGACGAAAACCATCTCCAGGCAACTGTCCCTGGATGTGAGAAAATATAATGAGCAGTATCCGCTAGTAATTCTAGAAGAATTTAAAGAGGCTCACGACAGATTTATGATAATCGATAATGAGATAGTTTATCATTTTGGCGCATCACTTAAAGATCTTGGCAAAAAGTGGGTTGCTTTCTCGAAAATGGATATTGAAGCAGCTGTTATGCTGACAAGACTTTGGTCAAAATAAAGAACCGATGATAACATAGACGCGGGAAATTTACGCTTCCAATTTGGAATCGCAAATATTTCCTAATAAAGCAATTTTTGCCTTACGCCTTTTGAGCAGTATTATAACTGGCAAACTGGCTAACTATTTTGACACCCCATTAAAATAACGTTATCGTGTGCACATCATGTTAACCCGTCAAGATTTCGAGAACAGAGAGAACCAGTTCCTTGCTCCTTATGCAGTGCGAAGTGCCCAAAGCCGGGGCAGGGTTTACCCCGAACCCCAGGACCCCACCCGTACCGACTTCGAACGCGACCGCGATCGTATTATCCATTCCAAGGCCTTTCGCCGGCTCAAGCATAAAACCCAAGTCTTCGTCGCCCACGAAGGCGACCATTACCGTACCCGTCTGACCCATACCCTGGAAGTCGCCCAGATCGCCAGGCATCTTTGCCGGATCCTCAATGTGAACGAGGACCTGGGCGAGACTATAGCCCTGGCCCATGACCTTGGACATACCCCCTTTGGTCATGTCGGGGAGTCGGTGTTAGATGAACTATGCAAAGATATCGGCGGTTTTGAACATAACCAGCAAAGCCTGCGGGTCGTGGAAGTCCTGGAAAAGAAGTACCCGGGCTTTAACGGCCTGAACCCGACCTATGAACTTATGGCCGGCCTGCGCAAGCATCAGACCCCCTGGGACGTGCCTAATGCGGCTCTTGACCTGGAAGGGCCTTCAATTGAGGCCCAATGCGTAAATATGGCCGATGAGGTGGCCTATAACAGCCATGACCTGGACGACGGTTTTGAGGCCGGTTTGTTCGGCTTGGGCGAACTGGCCGGCTGCCGTTTATGGCAGGAAGTCCTGGATACGGCAGTAAAGGGCTATAGTAACCTGTCAGACAAGGAGAAAAAGAACCTGACCGTGCGTAGCCTGATCGGCCGGCAGATCATGGATATCAACCAGGGGACAGTGCAAAGGATCGCAGCCCAGGGGATAGCCTCCCTGTCTGATGTC
>JBAZXJ010000032.1:2397-9530 GCA_041659865.1 Candidatus Margulisiibacteriota bacterium
TATGAGTGCCGCAGCAAACTGGTCGATTATTCCCCTGAAATGAACGAAATGAATACTGAGCTAAGACAGTTCCTGATGCAGTACTTCTACAAGCACCCCAGGGTCACCATTATGAACAAGCAGGCCGAGGTGATCATGAGGGAGCTTTATCCGTATTACCTGAACAGTCCGGAGCTCTTGAAAGCGTCCTTGCCGCACATTTTTGATATTACCCCTTTGCCAAGGGTGGCTGCCGATTATCTTGCTGGGATGACGGATAATTTTGCGGAAGAAGAGTACAAGAAAATAGCCCGGTCATTGAGCTTGTCGAAATGACACGATAACCACGACACTTCGACAGGCTCAGTGTACGGATTAGGGGGATAGAAAAGCCTCCGTCATTGCGAGGAGTCCCGCGCTTGTGCGCCATAGCGCTTCAGCGCGCAGGCGCATCGGGGCGACGTGGCAATCTCTCGTAAGGTAGTACTTACCGAGATTGCCACGTCGGAAGCCTCCTCGCAATGACGGGAGCGGTATTCTTACTTCTTGAAAGGTTAAGATATGTTCGACCAGATCACCCCTCAAAGCTACTTCATCACCGGCACTGATACCGGGGTCGGAAAAACCTATATAACAAAAAAATTAGTTGAATATTTTCAGACCAAATGGTATTCCACAGGTGCCATGAAGCCAATTTCTTCAGGAGGCCGCCAGGACGCAATAGAATTAAGCAAGGTGATGATTAAAGGTGATGATTTAAATTCAATAAACCCCGTGTATTATGATGATCAGCTCGCTCCGATAGCGTGTAAAATAACCAACAATGTAGAGACGCGCAATCTGCGCGTCTCAACGACAATAAATACCCCCAATCCGCAATCCGCAATCCGCAATCCGCATACCAAAATAATGGAGGCTTATCAGACCCTCAAAATAAAGTACCAAATATTATTAGTAGAAGGGCTCGGTGGGGTTCTCGTTCCCCTCTGGCAGGGGTACTTTGTAACCGATCTGATCCGTGACTTTGACCTGCCGGTCCTGGTCGTAGCCCGGGCTGGATTAGGAACTTTGAACCATACCTTGTTAACTATTGAAGCACTCCAAAAAAGGAAGCTCAAAATAGCCGGGATCATCCTTAATGGGTTTACTGGCAAAGACCCCGCGGAAAGATCAAATAAGCAGGTGATCGAGGAAATCACTTCCCTACGGGTTCTCGCAGAGGTCCCATTTACACAGTAATGCAATCCCGTCATTGCGAGGAGGCAGCCGACGTGTCCCACAGATAAGACCTCTCCCCTAACCCCTCTCCGCCTAGCCGATGCGGCTGGCAGAGAGGGGGAGGAAGCGTATTTCATTTGAATACGATCTCGATATAGGGGTGGCGGATCGCTCGTAGACCAGAACCATATTCATGTCCCCCTCTCTGCCCGCCGTAGCTTCCTGGCGAAGGTGGGCGGAGAGGGGCTAGGGGTGAGGTCTCATAACGATAGGCTCCCTATTTTACCGTCAACCCAAAGTAGAATGGTCTTCTCACGTTGACAATTCCGCTACCCCCTTCCTATAATCCCCTGTACTTTATTAATAGCTAACCATGATCAAAGGAGAAATTACACATGCCGCAGCCAAAGAAAAAGATGTCCAAATCCAAGAGGGACGCCCGCCGGTCCTATTGGTTAAAGATCGATAGTCCTCAAATATTCAAATGTCCTCAATGCGGCGGTCCAGTGGTCGCCCATCAAATGTGTCCTTCCTGCGGTACCTATAAAGGCCGTCAGATCCTGGACATCAAAACACCCAAGGCCAAGACCAAAACCAAAAAGGAAGCGTAAGACTTCGTCTGCCGCTGCTTTAGGGGGGAAATCTTATGAAGATCGCTGTTGATGCCATGGGCGGAGACCACGCTCCGGAAGAAGTAGTTAAAGGCGCTATTGTTGCTGCCAAAGAACTAAACGTTGAGATCCTGCTGGTCGGGGACCAGGTCAAGATAGAACATGAACTAGCCAAACATCACGCCAAGAATGATCCTTCAATATCCATAGTACATGCTTCCCAAGTCGTTGCCATGGGTGAAAGTCCTGTCTCCGCGATCAAGACAAAAAAAGATTCTTCCATAAATGTCGGCCTGAATTTGGTCAAGGAAGGCAAGGCTGAAGGCTTTGTCTCTGCTGGCAATACCGGCGCGGTGATGTCCTCCGCGACCTTGAACTGGGGGCGGATCAAGGATATCGAAAGACCGGCCATCGCTGTGGTTTGGCCGTCAAAAAAAGGGCATATCGTTCTGCTGGATGTAGGGGCCAATGCCGAGTGCAAGCCTAAACATATTTTACAGTTCGCCTATCTGGGTTCGATATTTTCCGAACAGGTCTTGCATACTAAGTCACCCAAGGTAGGCTTGTTAAGCATCGGCGAAGAAGAAGAAAAAGGAAACACGCTCGTTGCTGAGACCTTACCTTTACTAAAAGCCTCACAACTTAACTTTGTCGGTAACGTGGAAAGTAAGGATATCTTTGGCGGAGAAGTTGACGTTTTTGTCTGTGACGGCTTTGTAGGCAACATGCTGCTAAAGTTCGCTGAGGGGATCTTGGACTTCATGTATGGACTGATCAAAGGCGAGATCAAGAAGAATTGGCTGGCCATGTTAGGCGCCTTACTGCTCAAGCCGGTCTTTAAGTCAATTCAAAAGAAAACAGATTATGACGAATGTGGCGGCGCTTTGTTGCTGGGTGTGAAGGGCATATGTGTTATTTCTCATGGCCGCTCAAAAGCCAAAGCGATAAAAAATGCCATCAAAGTTGCCAAGGAATCAGTAGAGGCAAATATCCTGGGCAAGTTCGCGGAGATCGGATAAATAATGTTGACCGGAAAAATTACAGGTACAGGCCTTGGTCTGCCCAAGAAGCAGCTGACCAATGATGATATCGCCAAATTCCTGGATACCAGCGATGAGTGGATCAGTTCCCGTACCGGGATCAAAGCAAGGTATATCGCTGAAGAAGGGGTTTCGACTTCTGACCTGGCCGTAGAAGCTGCCATCAATGCCCTGGCTTCGGCCAAATTATCTCCGGAAGACCTTGACCTGATCATTGTCGCGACCAGTTCCCCTGACTATATTAATTTTCCTTCCACTGCTTGTATCGTCCAGGACAAGATCAAAGCGGTGAATGCAGCGGCTTTTGATCTTTCAGCAGCTTGTACCGGCTTTGTGTATGCCCTGACCACTGCCAATCAATTTATAGCGACAGGAATGTATAAGAACATTTTAGTCATAGGTGCTGATACCTTAAGCAAGAACGTGAACTGGTCAGACCGGGGGATCTGTGTTCTTTTTGGCGATGGGGCAGGGGCGGTCGTTTTGCAACCGGCAGAAAAAGGCGAGGGTATTCTCTCTTCGTATCTGGCTGCGGATGGTTCGGGAGGAAAACATCTGATCAATCTGGTCGGCGGTTCCAGAGAATCTCTGACCGAGGAAAAACTTAAGCTCAAACAAAATACTATTACTATGGATGGCAAAGCGGTATTCAAATTCTCAACTAAAGTTATAGTGGAAGGTATCCTAAAGGTCTTGGACCAGGCGGGGCTGAAGACCTCTGATATCAGTCTTTTAATACCCCATCAGGCCAATACCAGGATCATCGATCACGCAGTCGAAAAATTAGGATTGTCGGCTGATAAAGTCTATGTTAATATCCAGCGGTACGGTAATACTTCCGCTGCGACCATACCTATAGCGTTGTGTGAGGCTGTAAGGGACGGAAAGGTGAAAAAGGGAGATGTTATCGTCATGATGGGTTTTGGCGGAGGTCTTACCTGGGGGGCGAACGTGATTAGATGGTAGTAATTGAATTAGGTATATAACTAATTCTTTACTTCTTTACTTCTTTAATTCTTTGGACTGATTTTTGACTAATAAATAATGGAGGGTATGTAACAAAATGATCGACTATAATTTGACCGAAGAACAGCAAATGATCAAAGAACTGGCCAGGAAAATAACTCTGGAGAAGATCATTCCAGTCAGAGCTGAACTAGATGAAAAGGAAGAATTTCCGACCGAAATATTAAAGGTAATGGCCCAGAGCGATCTGATGGGGCTTTATATCCCTCAGGAATATGGTGGTTATGGTGGCGGGGTGTTCGATTTCTGTCTGGCTACTGAAGAATTCAGCAAAGGCTGTATCGGCGTTTCGGTTTCCTTTGCCGCTAATGCCTTAGGCAGCGGCCCGATCCTGATGTACGGTTCCGAAGAGCAAAAGAAGAAATATCTGCCCGATATCGCCTCCGGAAAAAAATGGGCAGCTTTCGGTCTGACCGAACCTAATGCTGGCTCCGATGCCGGCGGGGTCCAGACAACTGCTGTGCTCAAAGGTAATGAATATGTGCTCAACGGGACAAAACAATGGATAACTAACGGCGGCGAGGCTGACGTTTATACTATTGTTGCGATGACCGATAAGGCCAAGGGTAGCCGTGGGGCCAGTATTTTTATCGTGGAAAAGGGAACGCCTGGCTTTACCTTCGGCAAGAAAGAAAAGAAGATGGGTATCCGTTGTTCGGCGACCCGCGAGTTGATCTTTGAAAATTGCAAGATCCCCAAGGAAAATATTTTAGGCAAAGAAGGCATGGGCTTTATCATTACGATGAAGAACCTGGACAAATCCCGCCCCGGTATCGCCGCCCAGGGAGTAGGCCTGGCCCAGGGAGCTACTGACTATGCTGTGCAATACGCCAGAGAGCGGGTCCAGTTCGGCAAGCCGATCATTTCCCTGCAGGCCATCCAGTTCATGTTGGCGGACATGGCGACCATGACCGAAGCATCGAGAGCTTTGCTATATAGTGTTGCCCGCACGATCGATTCCGGACTTAAGGATTTCTCCAAGGAATCGGCTATGGCTAAATTGCTTGCTACTGATACCGCCATGCATGTGACGACCGATGCGGTCCAGGTCTTGGGCGGTTATGGTTATATGCGCGAATATCCGGTAGAAAAGATGATGCGCGATGCCAAAATTCTGCAGATCTATGAGGGTACAAACCAGATCCAGCGCAGTGTAATCGGCCATCAGTTGATCAAGGAAGCTGCTTCCAAGAAGGCCTAAATATCATGAACATAATAGTTTGCATCAAACAGGTCCCTGATACCAACGAAGTAAAGATCGACCGCGAGACCAATACTCTGATCCGTAAAGGTGTCCCAAGTATCATCAACCCCTTTGACGAAAATGCCATTGAAGCTGCTTTACAGTTAAAAGAACAGTATGGCGGCAAAGTTACCGTGGTCAGCATGGGTCCTCCTCAGGTGGAAACAGCCCTGAAAGATGCGATCGCTCTCGGTGTTGATGAAGTTGTGCTGGTGACCGACCGGGTTTTTGCCGGAGCGGATACCTGGGCTACTTCCTATACCTTAAGCAAAGCCATAGACAAGCTAGGCGCTTTTGACCTGATCATTTGCGGCAAACAGGCTATCGATGGTGATACCGCACAGGTCGGTCCTGGTATCGCCGAATTTTTAAAACTGCCCATAGTCACCTATGTACGCAAGGTCGTCGAACAAAAAGACGGTTCCCTGATCATGGAAAAAGAATTTGAAGACGGCTATGAGGTAATGAAAACCCCTCTGCCGGCTGTGATCACCGTTACCAAAGAGATCAATGTACCAAGACTGCCTTCCCTTAAGGGGAAAATGAAAGCCAAGACGATCCAGGTCCCGACCTGGTCTGCGGCCGATATCGGTGCTGACCCTGAAAGTGCCGGGTTAAAAGGCTCGCCGACCAAAGTTATGAAGATCTTTAATCCGCCGGTCAGAACTGACCGGGAAAAACTCGAAGGAGAAGCAGTATTGATCGCTACTACCTTAGTGGCAAGACTTAAAGAAAGAAAGGTCATCTAAAGTGGGCAAAGGAAATATTTCTGCCTATAAAGGCATCTGGATCTTTGGCGAACAGCGCGGCGGCGTAGTTCAGGAAGTTGTCTATGAACTATTAGGCGAAGCCGGCCGTCTGGCCCAAAAACGTCCTAATGAAATTAGCGTGGTCCTGATCGGCGGCGAAGGCCTGCAAAAGGCGGCCCAGGAGCTGATCGCTTACGGCGCTGAAAAGGTCTATCTGGTAGAAGACTCCAGGTTGGCTGAATTTAATTCTGATCCTTACGCCGATATCATGACCGAACTGATCGATCAGTATAAACCGGAGATCGTTTTGACCGGTGCGACGACCATCGGCCGGACGCTGATCCCCAGAGTAGCGATCCGAGTCTATAGCGGTTTGACCGCCGATTGTACCAGTCTCGATATTGATACTGAAAAAGGGTTGCTATTACAGACCCGTCCGGCTTTCGGCGGGAACATCATGGCTACGATCATTTGTCCTGATTTTAGGCCGCAGATGGCGACGGTCAGGCATAAAGTGATGAAGCCTGCGGTCAAGGATGCCAGCCGTAAAGGTCAAATTATCAAGATAACTCCCAAGGCGATCAGACTGCGTACGGAGATCTTGAAAGTTGTTCATGAAATGCAGAACCAGGTCAATCTTGGCGATGCGGATATAATCGTTTCGGGCGGCCGGGGTATCGGTGCGGCGGAGAATTTTAAATTGATCCATGATCTGGCGTCTGCTCTTGGCGGCGCTGCCGTTGGTGCCTCCAGGGCTACTGTCGATGCCGGCTGGATCCCTCATTATCATCAGGTAGGCCAGACCGGAAAAACGGTTTGTCCGAAGTTGTATGTGGCTTGCGGTATATCTGGTCAGATCCAGCATCTTGCCGGTATGCAGGGTTCAGAAGTGATCGTGGCTATAAACAAGGATCCGGACGCTCCGGTCTTTGATATCGCTACTTACGGAGTAGTAGGGGATCTTTTTGAAGTGATCCCGCAAATGATCAAGGAATTGAAGAATAAATAATGAAGACAGCATTTATTTTTCCCGGCCAGGGTTCGCAAATAGTTGGCATGGGAAAAGATCTGGGTGAAACGGCCAGGTTCTTTGATATCGCTAATGATGTATTAGGCTATGATCTGAAAAGCATCTGCTTTGATGGTCCGGAAGATGTGCTCAGACAGACCTCTAATGCCCAGCCGGCGATCCTTGCTTGCAGTATGGCCATGCTTTACCAAAAGGAAGAAAAACCGGACATGGTCGCCGGACATAGCTTGGGTGAGT
>JBAZXJ010000032.1:9540-10476 GCA_041659865.1 Candidatus Margulisiibacteriota bacterium
GCTTTAGTTGCGGCCGGGGTTTTGAAATTTGAGAGCGCGGTGAAGCTGGTCCATATCCGCGGAAAACTAATGGAAAAAGCAGTGCCCAATGGCGAAGGCGCCATGGCCGCGATCATCGGGCTGGAGGAAAGCAAGCTGGTCGCTATCTGTAAAGAAGATATGGGAATAGTTGAGCCGGCTAATTTTAATACTAAAGAGCAGATCGTGATCTCCGGGGAGACCGAAGCTGTAAAAAGGGTTTGTAAGGAAGCCGAAACGGCAGGGGCCAAGCGAGCGATCTTATTGCCGGTCAGCGGTCCTTTTCATTCGATCCTGATGAAGACGATCGTGGAGGATTTTGAAAAAGAATTAAATAAACATGTTTTTAGCGATGCTCAGATACCGGTGATCAATAATGTAGAAGCGGAACCGGAGAAGCAGGCAGATAAAATAAAAAAATTATTGCTCAGACAAATATATTCGCCGGTCTTATGGCGACAATCAGTTGAGAAAATGGTGGAGCTGGGGGCGACCAAGTTCGAAGAAGTAGGTCCGGGGAATGTTTTAGCCGGGCTGGTCCGTAGAATAGTTAAAATTTAGGGGGAATGGCAATGTTGTTAAAAGATAAAGTTGCGGTAATTACCGGGAGCGCCAGAGGGATCGGCAAAGCTATCGCTTTAGCCATGGCCAAGGAAGGTGCCAATATCGTGATCTCTGACGTGAACCTGGAAATGGCAGAAGCTACGGCCAAGGAGATCTCTGCCTTAGGTGTGAAAGCGATCGCCCTTGGTCTGAACGTGGCCAAGAGCGCGGAAGTTGATCCGTTCTTTGAACAGGTCGTGGAGAAGATGGGCAAGATCGATATAGTGGTCAATAACGCTGGTATTACCCGCGATACTTTGTTGATGAGGATGAAAGAAGAAGATTGGGACCTGGTCTTAAATATTAATTTAAAAG